>JAIDHZ010000012.1 GCA_029052995.1 Lachnospiraceae bacterium
CGATACCGTGGAGATACCGGTTGCGCTTTCGGAAAATGAAAAAGTGAACTGTTTTTATTTGGATGAAAATAATGATATATTTTGTATGACTTCTATAGGGAATGGGAAAGAGGATACAGAAGAGAATGTAGAAGAAAATATGGATTACCGGATGGAATTGGTAAAATTGAATCCGGAAGGAATGGAAACAGCCCGGATTAATCTGCAGGAGCAGCTGCCACTGGCAGAAGAAAGCCTGTTAAACCGTATAACAGTGGATGGACCGGGAAATATTATTATAGCGACCGATAAAACTGTCTATTCGCTGGATTCAGAGCTGCAGTTAGTGAATAAAATCAGTGCGAAAGAACAATATGAAATTGTAAATTTTGTCAGGACAAAATCCGGCAAAGTTGTCTGCGGGGAACAAAAGAAAGATTTGGATAGCGGTGAAAGCGGAATTGGAAGTGTACTATGTATTTTAGATACAGGGAAGTGGGAGTGGGGAAGTTTTTTGACAAAAGTAGAGCATTCCATAATTGATGAATACTGCTTTATGGAGTCACAGGAATATGACTTTTATTATAAGGACGGAGCCGGCATCTATGGACATAACGCCGGGGAAGAAACATGGACAAAAGTAATGGATGCAAGATGTTCCCTGCTGACGGGACAAGATATAGACGGAATGATTGGGGAAGAGCAGGGAAATTTTTGGGGGATATTGTCAGGTTCCGTGAATGGTAAAAATGGATTTGTATTGAACCGGTATTCCAAAATGAATCCGGAGGAACAAAAGGACAAGAAAATAATTACATATGCAGGATATAATGTAACAAATCAGCTGCGAATTATTGCAAGAGAATTTAACAAGACACATGAGGACTGCCGGATTGAAATTAAGCTTTATGAGGATGAGGATCATACGAGACTGGGGATGGACATTGCATCAGGTAAAGCACCGGATGTTTTTCCGCTTTCTTCTTTGGAAATACCAATGGAGCAGGTGGTCAGAAAAGGAATTTTGGAGGATTTGACACCATATTACGAGAAAGATACCGAAATCCGCATAGAGGATATTTCTCCTTCCGTACTGGAGGGAATGAAGCTTCAAGGAAAATTATACAGTGTAGCCCCGTTTTATCAACTTGTTTCAGCAGCCTGCAGGACAAGTGATACAGATGGAAAAGAAGGTTGGACTGTTGCGGAAATGAAAGAGATTTTGGATAGGAAAGGGGAGGGTGCCCTTGCCTTTGACATTACAGATAAGAGTGAAATACTGTATGAATTTTTGATGAGCAGCTTAAATGAATTTATTAATCGGGAAACGGGGGAATGCGATTTTGACAGCCCGGAATTTAAGGATATTCTGGAATTTTGCAATGAAGCGATTTCTACTGATGGAATGTCGGACGAAGATTACGATGAACTGCTTGACGATATTGAAACAAAACTGCAGGAAGGGAAAGTACTTCTTTCAGCCAGTCAAGGGGTTACATTGGATGAGATACAGCTGGAACGGCAAAGGTTTGGAGCTGATATTACATATATTGGGCTTCCGGAAAAAGACAGGCAGGGCTCCTATTTTTGGTTTAGAGAAGAACATGGCATTTATTCTGGTTCCGATGTAAAAGAAGAGGCGTGGGAATTCATCCGTATGATTATGAGCGAAGCATATCAGATTAATGAAAATAATATTGGGGCGGGATTTTTTCCGACAAGAAAGGATTGTCTGGAGTGGAAAATACAGGCAGAGATGACAACAGAACCATATGAAGATGCATATGGAAATTGGATTGAACCAATTGAAACCAATATCTGGCACACTGAATCAGGAGAAGAGCGAAAGACGGGACCGGCATCGCAGGATGATGTGGATATCCTGTTGGATTTAATAGAACGTACAAGAAAACGGGTAGCATTAGATGATGAAAGTGCACTCATTATAATAGAGGAAGCACAGGCATATTTTAATGGCGACAAGAGCCTGGATAAGACAGCTGAAATTATTCAAAAACGTATGACAACCTATGTGAACGAACAACGGTAGTGTTATAATTTGGAGTCTGACTTGATATTGTAAGGGGTATATAAATTGGGATTGAAAGCAGTAGAGCTGATTTGAATCCCATGATTTTCTGTTTCGTCATCCGATGAAAGCCATTAATTATAAATTAATGGAAGAGAAAGCACAGCTTACCTCTTATTTAAAAGAGTCGATTGATGGGATTGGTATGGTAAAAGCATATCAATACGAAAAAAGTGTAAAATAAGAGGGAAAATCATATGGAACAATTAAGCTTATTTGACAATAGAGAAAAAACGGCTCCCCTTGCAAGCAGATTAAGGCCGGATACTTTAGAGGATTATGTGGGGCAAAGGCATCTGATTGGAAAGGGAAAGATACTGAGACGTTTAATCGAGGAGGATCAGATTTCTTCCATGATTTTCTGGGGACCTCCCGGAGTAGGAAAGACGACTCTTGCAAGGATTATTGCGGAGCAAACAAAAGCAGAATTTGTGGAGTTTAGTGCGGTGACCAGCGGAATCAAGGAGATTAAAGAGGTGATGGTACAGGCAGAGCAGAATCGGAAAATGGGAATCCGTACCCTGCTGTTTGCAGATGAGATTCACCGCTTTAATAAGGCACAGCAGGATGCATTTCTTCCTTTTGTGGAAAAAGGCAGTATTATTCTGGTTGGAGCGACTACGGAAAACCCTTCTTTTGAGATTAATTCAGCGTTATTGTCCCGCTGTAAGGTATTTATTTTGAAAGCATTGGAGGAGGAAGATTTAAAGGAGCTTCTGGTGCATGCATTGCAAAGTCCGAAGGGAATGGGGAATATGCAGATTTCCATAGAGGACGCTCATTTATCGGCAATTGCACGGTTTGCTAACGGGGATGCAAGGACGGCACTGAATACGCTGGAGATGGCTGTGTTTAACGGCAGAATGAATGAGGAAGCAGTTTTGTGCGTGGATGAGGAGGTTTTATCGCAGTGCATGAACCGCCGTTCCCTGTTGTATGATAAAAATGGGGAAGAACATTACAACCTGATTTCTGCCCTGCACAAATCCATGCGGAACAGTGATCCGGACGCAGCGGTCTATTGGATGTACCGCATGCTGGACGGCGGGGAGGATCCGCTATATATTGCAAGGCGGCTGGTGCGGTTTGCCAGTGAGGACGTGGGAATGGCAGATTCCCAAGCCCTACAGGTTGCGGTTGCGGCATATCAGGCCTGTCATTTTTTGGGTATGCCGGAGTGTGATGTGCATCTGACACATGCGGTGGTTTATCTTTCCATGGCGCCAAAATCCAATGCACTCTATGCGGCAGTGGAAGCCTGCAAGGTGGATGTAAAGGAGCTTCCGGCAGAACCGGTTCCGTTACAGATCTGCAATGCGCCGACTGATTTAATGAAAGAGATGAATTATGGAAAGGGTTATATTTACGCCCACGATACGGAGGAGAAATTGACGAAAATGCAGTGCCTGCCGGATGCATTAGCGGACAGGCGGTACTATCAGCCGACAGAGCAGGGAAAAGAAAAGCAGGTAAAGGAACGGCTTGAGGCAATTCTGAAATGGAAAGCAGAATAATTCATATGTTTGCAAAAATACCGGAGGACTCGTGAAAACGCCTTGTGGAGCAGGTAGCGGGAGAACGAAATGTAAACAGGAATTGTCAAAAGAATAAAAATTAAGTATAATATGCTTAATTTGAACGTGACGCTTGTGATTGTTGCCATGCGGGAGGGTGATATGCCCGAGGCAGGCAGCAAAGTGGATATTGCACAGGCACAGATTGACAATGATAATTAAAAAATACCTATTATCAGGCGTTTTGTTTCTTTTATTGAGGCATCAACTACAGAGTTAACATTCCTGTTGCCTTGGACGTTGGGGCGGTGAGGAATTTATGGTATTGCTGTCGGATAGTAATGCGGATGCCCTTTATAGCAGGGTGGACAAGGCCCTCTATATGGCAAAAGCAGCTGGGAAAAATTAGGTTGTGAAGCTGGATTAAGAAAGATTGGGGGGGTAGTTGTGAGTGATATTTTTAATAATGAATTGTTTGAAGCATTTGCATCAGCATCGGATAATGTTTTCATTTATGTATGCGACATGAAGTCGGATATTTCCCGCTGGTCAAAGGCTGCTGTTGATTATTTTGGGCTGGCAGGGGAGTATCTGGAGAATGCAGCGAATATATGGGGGCAGCATGTCCATCCCGATGATTTGAAGGTTTATACGGAGGATATACAAGGTGTGTTTTCCGGTGCAAAGAAATATCATGATTGCCAATACAGGGCACGGAATGCATCCGGCAGATATGTGTGGGTGGAATGCAAGGGCAGTGTAATCCGGGATGAGGAAGGGAATCCTATTATTTTTGCGGGACTGATGACAAGAATAGACGGGCAGAGCAAATATGATTCTCTGACCGGACTATTGACAACACAGGAGCTGCACTATTTCGACTTTGCTTCACAGTTTGGAATCGCACTGTTAATCGGTATGGATGGATTCCGAAAAATTATAAGCAACTATGGATATAACATTGGGGACGAGATTTTAATTAAATTTTCGAGAGAGATAAGCGATTTGTGCAAGCCGGGATGGAAAGTGCTGCGGTTTAGCGGAGATGAATTCCTTGTGCTTGCTTTTTCGTCTAATCTGCAGGAAGTGACAGATTTTTATAGGGAAATATGCCAGCAAACGGATATTATGAAACTGGAGGGCGGACGTAAGGTTGGAATTTCGATATCGGCTGGCGGGGTGCTGTTCCCGCAGGATGCAGATGTAAGAGAGGTTCTTATCAATAAGCTGGAGCACTCGCTGGAATATGCAAAGAATAACCAGAGAGGAAGCATGGTATTTTTCTCGGAGGAGATTGCCAAAAGGCATGAGCGGGGGCTGATTCTGCGGGAAGATTTAAAGCAGTGTATTAAGAATGATTTTAAGGGGTTTGAATTGTTCTTCCAGCCGTTTATCGATCCGAATACAGGTACGATTGCAGGCTGTGAAAGTCTTCTCCGCTGGAAAGGAGAAAGAATTAAAGATTCCTATCCGATGGAGTTTATTAAGGTTTTAGAGGATTACGGAGATATTCATGAAGTAGGCTTCTGGGTTATGGAGCAGGCGATTAAGCAGCAGGTGGAATGGCGTGATACATACGGAGAATTGCAGTTCAGCTTTAACGTATCTTATCAGCAGTTTTTAGATGATACCTTTGAAGAAAAAGTAATTTCCTGTGCCAAAAAGTATGGGGTGAATCCGAACTATATTATTATAGAGCTTACCGAAAGCTGTCAGGTTGAAGCACCAAGAGAGCTTGCAGTTATGTTTAACAACCTGCGGAAGCAGGGCTTTAAAATCGCATTGGACGATTTTGGAACGGCATACGCTTCCATGGAGATGTTAAAATGGCTTCCTGTGGATTATATTAAGGTAGAGCATTCTTTTATCCGTGAGCTAGCACAGCCAGGACATGATGTAGATTATGTGATTGTTGACAGTCTTTTAAATATGTGCAGACGGTTGGGATATAATTCTATTATAGAAGGTGTGGAAAACGGTAAAGTGGCAGATATTGTGGGAGAGTTGAATGCCACGCTGCTGCAGGGATACCATTATTCGCATCCTATCTGCCGGGAAGATTTTGAAAAACTGCTGGATGAAGATAGAAAACGGTTGTGATTGCGAACTGTAACTGCCACGAACGGAAAAGGTTGGTAAAACAGGGCTGTTAAAGCGATATCACTTCAAGGAGTCTGTGGTTATTGATATGAAAGGGATTAGTTCACTTTATGCTAATGATGGCGGGGTGATTGTTGCTTTTTAAATTTGTGTATGTGTATGTTTGGAAGGTTTTTATATGAGAAGGTGAGAAATGAGTCCGGAACCGGTGGGGGTCGGGCTTGTTTTCGTTGGGAGG
>JAIDHZ010000120.1 GCA_029052995.1 Lachnospiraceae bacterium
TTATGTCGGTACAGATTAGGGAACAAAAGAGCTGATTGACAAAAATAGAAATGATTTTTATAATATAGTATAATATTTAAAGAAAGGGAAAAGATTATGAAAACAGCAATTATTATGGGTTCTACCAGTGATTTGCCAAAGGTGGAGCCGGCAATAGAGATTTTAAAGAAATATGGTGTAGAAGTTAATGTGAGATGTTTGTCTGCCCACAGAGCGCATCTTGGTTTGTCACAGTTTATTGCAGAGGCAAATAGTAATGGAACAGAAGTGTTTATTACAGCAGCGGGAATGGCGGCTGCATTACCGGGTGTGGTTGCTTCGCAGACAGTCCTTCCGGTAATTGGTATTCCGATTTCAGGTTCTAATTTAGAGGGTATGGATGCACTGCTTTCTATTGTGCAGATGCCGCCGGGAATTCCTGTAGCAACAGTGGCAATCAACGGAAGTAAGAATGCTGCCTATTTGGCATTACAGATTATGGCAGTTAAGCATGATGAGATTAAGAAACAGCTATTAGCAGACCGCAAGGATATGGAAGAAGCAGCCATGAAGGCAAACGAAGAAGTCATTGGGAAGTATCAATAATTAGCAAATTGATGAATAAGTATCAGATAGTTAAACTTGTATGTTTTTCGATTTTGTTATTGCGCTGACTGTATTTCTAGTCAGCGCAATAATTTCTGACTCAGGCTCCTAACTTTTTACCGGTAATCAGTTCAAAGCCTTCCAAATATTTATCAATGGTCTTTTTGGCGATATCTTCTGGAAGCTGCCAGTCGTGGTTTCCTTCATTTTCCTTTAACCAGTCACGGGCGAATTGTTTGTCAAATGAAGGCTGTGAATGCCCTGGTTCATATCCATCAGCAGGCCAGAATCTTGAACTGTCAGGGGTTAACATCTCATCTCCTAAAACAATATTTCCATTTTCATCCAAACCAAATTCAAACTTGGTATCTGCAATTATAATGCCGCATTCTAATGCATAGTCGGCACATTTTTTATATAGTGCGATTGTATATTCTTTTAATTTGGTGGCATATTCCAGACCCTTTCCGGGATATATCTTTTCAAGATGCTCGACACTCTGTTCAAAGGAAATATTTTCATCGTGGTCACCAATTTCAGCTTTTGTAGAAGGGGTGTAAATTGGCTCAGGCAGCTTGTCAGATTCCTTTAACCCTTCAGGAAGAGTGATTCCGCATACCGTACCATTTTTCTGATAGCTTTCCCAGCCGCTTCCGGTGATATATCCACGGACAATACATTCAATGGGAAGCATATCAAGCTTTTTACACATCATGCTGTTTCCGTCAAAATGTTCCTGCCTGAAAAATTCCGGCATATCTTTGACGTCTGCTGAAATCATATGGTTTGGCAGGATGTCGGAAGTTAAATCAAACCAAAACTTAGACATTTGGGTAAGGACAGTCCCTTTCTTATGTATAATATTTTTTAAAATGACATCAAAGCAACTGATTCGGTCGGTTGCAACCATAATTAAACTGTCACCATTGTCATAAATCTCACGAACTTTACCTTCTTTAATCGGTTTCATTACATTTGTGTTCATTTTATTGTACCTCGCTATTTGATTATATTATTAGGTATTACATACATAGCATAGTGGATTTTTAATGAAAAATCAAGAGTATTATGGCAGTGATATAAAATTTTATTTTAAGTACCGTATTTTTATGTTATTATAATTAATGTACAGGAAAATATGAAGGCAGAGGAGTAGAGATATGATTTGGAAAATCTTGGGGATAGATAAGACGAAGGATGAAGAGGCAATAAAGACGGCATATCGCGAACGACTACGTTATGTAAACCCGGAAGATGATGAAGAGGGCTTCAAGGAATTAAGAAGAGCGTATGAAGAGGCGTTGGAATATGCAAATGAAACGGAGAATAGTTTACATAATGTGAATAATGTGGAGGCTTCGGCGAAGAAGAAGACAGATGTGGATTTGTGGCTGGAGCGTATTGATGCCATTTACAGTGATGTAAAAGACAGGAAAAACGAAGAAAAATGGAACCGGGTTTTGCATGATCCTGTGTGTGACGATTTGGACACGGAATTAGAAGCATCAGAAAAATTAATGATTTATCTGATGTCACATGCTTATATGCCGCAAAAAATTTGGCAGATGGTGGATAAGCGGTTTCAGTATCGGGAAAATATGCAGCAATTAAAGGAGCATTTTCCGGAAAATTTTTTGGAATATGTAAAATGGCAGATTGAATATCCGGGTTTTATAGATTACGAATTATTTGATGGGGAAACGGATGATAATGTAGATGAATTTATCAATAAGCTCTATGAGGAAAAAAGTGCCTTTGAAGAAGAGGACATGAAGACTGCAAAGAGGCTGCTTGAGGAGCTTGACCGCTTTTCATTGAAGCATCCATTTACTCAGGTGGAGTGGGCAAGATACCTGATGGCAAAGGATACTGAGGAAGACAGGGCGAAAGCATTGGAGATTATGGAAGAACTGGAATTTGAGTTTTCGGATAATCCATACATTGAACGTATATATGCAGAATCTTTAGTAAAGAGCGGAAAGTATGAAAGGGCATTGCAAATATATGAAACACTGCTGGAGGCATCTCCGGATAATTACACTGCAGCGTTAGGTAAAGCAAGATGCATTTTTTTAGAGGGTAAACCGGAAGCTGCAAAGGAACTTGTGGAAGACGTTTTAGAAGAAAGGGTACAGGACACAGAAAGCCTTAAATTGTTAGATGAGATAAATGAATATCTTGTTGGTCAGTATGAAAAGCATTTGGAAGAGCAGGCTGACAGGGAAGTAACATTTAAGCTTGGCTGGTGCTATTATCAGAAAAAGGAATTTGAAAAGGGAATTGCTTTGCTTGATCAGATAGAGGAGGGGGAAGATTACGATTACATTAATTTAAGATGCCGTCTCTATCTTGCAGCTGAGGATTATGAGAAAGCATTTCCGTTGGCAAAAAAATGGACTGCAATGATTGAGGAAAGCGTTGATGATGGTTCCCATGAAATGCAAAAGCGGAAAAACAGATTATCACTGGCACATTTTTCTGTTGGTATTTGTCTGTGGGAGATTGTTAATAAAAAGTCTGCCCGGGACGAAAATGTAAAACAGGAAGAATTTGGAGTAGCAGATACCTATATAAAAAAGGCTATTAAGGAGGAGGTGAATCAGCTTGTAAAGCTTTCCTATATGGAGCAGCTTGCAAGATTTTATTTAGAGGAGAAAAGGTACGGGGATTGTATTGAAATTTGTAACGAAATTGTGGAACGGGACAGAGGCTTTTATCCGGCTTATGTCCACCGGCAAAAAGCGAATTATGAATTAAAGAATGCGAGGGAAGTAATTGATGACTATTATATTTGCCGTGACATATATCCTGGTTACAGCGGGCCATATGTGTTAGCGGCAGAGGTGTTTATGGTCTTTGAACAATATGATGAAGTGGAACAGATTATTAAGGATGGAAAAGAAGCAGAGCTTGACAGTGACAGTTTGGAACTGTTTCGTATAAAATGTCTGCACTACAAAGAGTTTTCAAAAGAACATGTACAAGAAGCGTTAGATGCCATTAGTGAATTGAAGAAAAAGCTTAGCGCACGCCCGGAGAATGAGCCTACTGATATAGAGGATATGGCAGAAGTAGAGCGGGAGCTGGCAATACTTTACTGGGATCAGGACAGAAATGATGATGCAATGGACGTTGTCAACAGTTATCTTGATGGACATCCGGATGCTATTTCATTATTACACTTGAAAGCTGATATTCTCATTCGGGAACAGCGGTTTGCTGAGGCGCTTTCTTTGTGTGAAAAAGTAGTGTGTTTTGAGCCGGATAATCTTTATAACCGAATGAGGGTAGGCAATTGCTATGAACGAATGGAAAATACAGAGAAGGCAATTATATGTTACCGTTCTATTTTGGATACAAATGAAGATTATGTGCCAGCAGTCAGAAGACTGATGTATATTTATAGTTATATGAGTAACC
>JAIDHZ010000121.1 GCA_029052995.1 Lachnospiraceae bacterium
AAGCAGTACCATGATTGGAACAGCGATTACTACTATAATCAGGTACATACACAAGGGCATGGGAAGGCAAGTGACTGTATTAAATGTGGAAAATGTGAAAAAGTCTGTCCACAGCATTTAGAGATTAGAAAGCTACTGGAGAAGGTGTCAGAAGTGTTTGATAATCTCTCGGAATCTTGAGTGATTATGTCAGCTAAACTTTGTCATTGATTCGTTGAAAAGTAAATATTGTTCGTGTAATGAAAAAATTGCATGAGAAATAAACATAACTGTTACTATGTTTGAAAAAATGAGATATAATAATTAATAGGATTATGCTGTATTCAAAATCAGCTTTCTCAGGGGTAATTCAAATGGAAAATCCCATGCATCCAAATGCTGTAGCATCAGGATGTGATAGAGTCAGCAGTACCACATCTTAGTAGAGCGGTGTCTGCCGTCTTCTAAGTTGAAATCAAAGAAAGAAATAAATATGGTAGAAAATAAAGTAATACATGTATCATTGGAGAAATGTATCAAAATTTTTGAAGAATTAAAAAGATAGAGATTAGGAAAAAGATTGAAACTATTAAAGAAAAGGGGGCTGAATGGTCAAATATGACTGAAGAAAAAAGAATACTCTTGGAAAGAAAAAAGGCAATGCAGGATGCCAAAAACAAATTGAAGCATATAGATGGACAAGGGCTTGAAGTTCTTGACATATTTGAAGAGGATACGAAACCGGCATTAGAAGAAATTATTTCTGAATACCGTGCAACACATTTTTCATCTGATATACCTGCAAATTATAAAATTTCAGCAGATGCTCCACAAGAACAGATTTATGCATGGATTATAGAGAAATTTCAGCTTCATGAGGGAAAAGAGTATGTTTTATGGGAAAGAAGTCCTATATGGGCAACAATCAAAATTAATAATGTATATAAGGCAGTGAAAAGTATGTGGATTCATAAACATGAAAATTTTATACTTGTGGATATGGAGTCCAAGAAAGTTTTAGAAGTCGGAAATGATTCGAGAGATGAATACAACTATTTGATTGATATACATGTAACAAAAGGAAGAAAATATATTACAAAATATTGCCTTGATAGAATAAATAATTTGAAATATATATTCTTATATAAATTAGTAGATGATGATGGCAGATTATGTATAGAAATATGTTCCAGCACAGCTTATCCAACATCAAAACAAACAATAGAACAAATCTTAAAAGAAAATGGCAATCATGCAATTGCACAGATTTTGCAAAATTCTATGGAGATTGTTACGAATCCTTTGCCGATATATCGTATTACGTTTGAAAGTTATGTGGGATATAATGTTCGAAATGAAAGTTATACATGTGCTGATGAGAGTGAAACCTTTATTTCGGAAAGTAATGAATCAGATTTGATTTATGGAAATAAATTCCGTTTATATACAAAATCAAAATATCTCGAATATTTGCATGAAAATACATTTGCAGATCAGATAGAGGACTATTTCCACTATGAAATTTGTTGTGAAAACCAGATAATAGATGTGGCTTCTTGTGACATACCAATTATAGAAGAAGTGTAACAGTTCAGCTATATAAAAGGAGCACCGATCTAGCAATCTCCGTCACATACTGTTCCTCTGTCAGTTTTTCCTGCCCCACAATTATGCCATTTGGGTATCATACATAAAGTTGCAAAGTGGTGCTCTATAATTTTATCTTATCTTCTATATTGTAATGTCCCGATTTCCATCGGTTCCGGATTCTGTGCTACCCATTTCACTGCCATTTCCATCGGGCGTTCTGGCTCATTATCTGCCTTCCCGAATCTGGAAATCAACTGTTCAATTTTTTTTGCCTCGTTTTGTTCCTCTTCCACAAGTGGATTTGCCGATGCAAAACATTCCACAAGGAATTTTACCATTTTTCGATAATCACTATCCCAATTCATTCCGCCATTATCCATAACCTCATAGGCAACCTTTCCTGATATTCGAATCACCTCGCCCTGGATGGTTTTCGCATGTCCGCTGCTCGGTACTAAAAGTTTCCACAATGCATCATGCTGTTTATACCAAGGACCTTCAATTACTGTAATCTGTGAGCTGCCGTCATGTCGGTTAAGCGGTGGTACTGGAGATACTGAGAAAAGCTCATACAACTGCTTAAGTCCGTTTTCTGTACATTCTAAGGAATCTGGATTAAAGTTATCTCTGTGAAATTCAAAATTCTCTCCTATCTTTTTTACATAGGATTTCATTTTATCACTAATTTTTACTCCTGCATCCAGAAATATCTTTGAAATAACTGCCACTTGTTGAATATCCATATTCCTGCATTGATGTAGCATCGATTCTAGAGAATTTTCCTGATGAAAATCTTTTGCGTCAAGCTTTGCACCATGTGCCAGTAACAGCCTTACTGCCTCTTCATTATGCCAGTTTGCTGCATCAGAGAAGTATTGTCAAGTGTGTTTGCAAATTCATTTTGTAATCATAAATTCAAGCTTCTTGAAATTCACTCTCGAATAGCCATAACCTTCCCTTTTACGACATATCCTAGATAATTCCAAATTTCTATCCAGGTATAGAAAACCGCCAGCAGGCAGTGCAAAGAATATACCTGACTCAATAACTACATTGGAATCCGCTTAACTATTAGAGGTCCAAAACAATTTCAGTCCATACAGAAGTGTGCAAAAAAAGCAGTCACATAAAATTGTGGCTGCCTGATTTTTTTCATTTACTGTTTTAAGGTTATGATTGTATGAAAAGTAGCTGAATCATCATCATAATACATTTGCAAATTTCCATGATATTGTTTTATGACCTTTTTAATGCTTTTAATTCCGAAGCCATGTCTGTTTTTGTTTGTTTTATGAGATACAGGAAGTCCATCCTGATCGTACACAGGGGCGCTTCGGCAGGAATTTATGGCTATTATAACGATAAAAGATGAATTTTCCTTTTTTTGTACTGTAAGCTCAATAAAAGAATCCGGGATATTTTCTGCTGATTCTACTGCGTTATCCAGTAAGTTACAGAATAACGATGTTAAATCGTGCTGATAAATAGTCTGGACAGCGCCGCTTCGGATATCCGTGTGAAAAACAATATGTTTATCTCTGCATTGACGCTGATAGCGGCAGAGAATTGCATTCAGCATTTCATTATCACAGATTTTTGCGGTTTCTTTTAAGTCAGAAGATTCCATAAGCTGTTGTATGTAAGCATTTATTTTATCAGAATCATTTTTTTCATTCAGTAATCTGATAGATTGAAGATGTTTTTTTATATCATGAATTAGAATACTCTGGTTCTCATTTTGTGCAAGCATCATTTCATAGTATTCAGCAGAATCGGATTCTTTTTGGAACAGCAGCTGCATATCGGTAAATTCCTGCGATTTTTTTTTATTATACTGGCTGATTCCAAATACAAGCAGATTAACCATAAGCAGAAAAACTGCACAGATTGTTACCATAAAATCAACAGGTGTGGTGAAAGATGAAATTTCACCGATAGTGAGGAACGTAAATATAATAAAAACAGACGAAACCGGAATTAACATCAAGAGAAGTTCGGAGTGACCGGACTGTTCCTGATTTGCTTTTTTTTCCTTGAACAGATCAATCAATAAATAAATGACTGCAAAATAAAAAATCTTGCTGAAAACCGTAAAAAAAACCAGCCCGACACCGGCTTCTAAGAGAAAATGCGGAAAGAATCTTGACATAATCCCGAAAACGGCAAGTTCAGATATCCCCACAATTGCTGTAAGTATAGCAGAATGGAAAAGCGCAGTCAACAGCCTTAGCTTGAACAAAGTATAAAGAAAAACAGTATTCATCACAAAAAAGATGATGATATTAAGCCCTGTCTGCCCAAGCAGTGAAAGAAGAAACAATATTGTGTAAAGAGCGCTTAATAATGACATCCTTATCTTACTGCTGTGAGAGGAACAAAAAAGGCTGGATGCATATTGCCATAATACAACTGCCTCTATAAAAAAACTAAAAAAAAGCAAAATGATATGTTGTTCCATTTGTTTTTACCTCATACTTTCCAGATATAGCAGATAAGCATTTTTAAAGGAACTGTATTTTCTGCGTGTCAGGTAAGCAATAATCTGCCGGTTTGATAAATGTATGGTGGAATGGTCAAAGTCCACGATATGTTCGAAATTGATAATAAAACTCCGGTGCGTCTGGAAAAAGCTGTTTTTAGGGAGCTGTCCCAGCCAGTAAGCCATATTATGAATGGAGTTAAAATCCTGTCTTGCAGTATGTACAATCACCTTTCGTCCCAATGCTTCTATAGCAATAATCTCAGAAGCAGGAAACAAATATACCCCCTGCTTCGTTTCAACAGGGATTTTAGCAGTAATGGAATTGTAATAAGCTAATGCATCTTTCATATTCCGAAGAAAACGCTGTCTGTCCAAAGGTTTGGACAGATATCGGAACACATGAAAACGCATTGCCTCATCTAAATATTCAGAATAAGAGGTAACAACAAAAATTATGGCATTTTTATTTGCCTTTTTTAATTCATTCCCTACATAGATTCCATTCATGCCGGGCATTTCAATATCCAGAAATATAATGTCTTTTTCTTCCTGATCAGCTAATAAAGCTTCACCACTGGTAAATGAAACTAACTTAGGACATTTTAAATGGATTGATTCAAAGTAGGATTCAATATATTTCTGTAATTGCTCAATGATCAGGGTATCGTCATCACAGATTAAAATACGCATTTTTGCACCTAACTTTCTATTGAATATATATCTGTATATTTTATCATATAGAATTTCCAAATGCAAAAAATGCGTATGAAAAGACAATTTTATTATAATTTTGGCTTATTGTGTTTTTACTGTTTCTTTTTACGGTCTCTTTGAATCGACCGTTTACAAGTGCCTTGTACTGAAAAACGACCAAAAATGGGCTGTAAATGTCGTTTGATGCAAAATGGATTGAAAGCATGGCAAAAATAAGGATAATAAGAATTGTCATTGATTTCATGAGAAAGAGGAGGCAACAAACATGTTAAAAAAGAACATAAGAAACAAAGGGTGGATTTTAAGAGGTACAGCGTTGATGGTATGTCTGGGTTTAACCGGATGCTATCCGGATGGTAAGATACCGGTGGATGCAGATAAAGAAACAGTGGGCAATCATTTGGAAGATATTGATAAGAACGCCTCGCATATTGAATGTGAACTGGCTGACGGCTTATATGTAAATGCTGAATTGAATATCGTTCAGGATGCAGAATGGAAGGATAATCATGTCCTTTTACGGAACTGGGACACAGCCAACGTCAGAAACGTTTTCTCTAATGGGCAAAAAATCACTGACACGAAAACGATGCCAAATGTGAACAATGATAAGCTGGACGATCAATATATCTATTTGGATGACGGAAGTTCGCTTATCATTCAGCAGGGTAATTTGGGATATTATACAGAAACGGAATCAAATTATTCCTATTTGGGATATTTGTATGGAACAATGCCATATCTTACCGAAGAAACAATAGAAAAATTTCCAGAAACAGAGATTCCGGGCCTTGATAAAGAGGATGCCATTGATCAAATGAAGGGGATTCTTCAAAATATCGGAGTGGAGGTTTCAGAACCAAACGTATATTCGATGACCTATGAAAAACTGGAAGAATATACGGACTATTCGGAGACAGACCCGAATGGAAACGCCCCTCATAAATGGTCTGAAGAAGACGCAGCGTATGCAATTGCATTTAAGGGAACATTGGATTCACTTCCAATAACTGAAGTTGGATACAGAAGTGGGCCTGCAGCGGGAGAAAGGATTGTTGGAATTTTTGGAAAGCAGGGATTGATAGCCTTTGAGGCGCTTAACATATATGAAGCGGAAGAAAAAAATCAGCTTTCAGAAGAAGTATTGGATGTGCAGACAATATTAGAAAATATTCAAAATAAATTTAGGAATATATTGATTACAGATAAAATCGAAATCGAAAAAATAAGTTTAGAATACGTTCCTGTATTGGAAGATGTTAATTCAGGGGCATATAAACTGAAACCTATGTTTGTATGTATGGCCAGACAGGAAATTGAACGTACAGAGGACAAAAAAGAAAACAATTCAATAGCAGAAACCAGTACATTCCCAATCATTTTTGATGCACAGACAGGAATGGAAATTCAGATAGGAGGCACATTTTGATTTTATTACAATTAAAATCGGATTACAAAAGAATATTCAATTCACCAAAAATATATTTATCAATAACAGGAGTTGTGCTTTTGTGTTATATAAGTACAGAAAAATATATACATGGCAGTGAAGATATATACTATAT
>JAIDHZ010000122.1 GCA_029052995.1 Lachnospiraceae bacterium
TTTGCCGGGCCAATACAGAGCAACTGGATGGCTGTGTCAGACCAAAAATCAAATGAAAAGTTAAAAATATATAAAAATATGACGTGATTTTTATCGGTTATCCCATTTGGTGGGGAAAAGAACCTATGATTATCCGTACTTTTTTGGAGTCTTATAATCTGAAAGGAAAAAAGATTGTGCCATTCTGCACCAGTGGAGGAAGTGGAATTTCTGGCAGTATGAAGGGAATCAAGGCGTCTGCAAAAGGGGCAAAGGTGGTAAAAGGAAAGGATTTAACGGATTTATCTGCTAAGAGTGTAAAAAACTGGGCGAAGAAGAAAGTGAAGTAAGAGTGTTCATATGCGATTGAGTATGTGCATGTGCTTGAATTGTCCAGGCATAAAAGCAGAAGCAAGATAATGACAGCGGTTTGGGTAGGCCGCTGTCTTGTTTTCTCAAGAAATAAATTTTGGGTTGGTCCATAGAATGATAAGTTACAGATTAAGTTTTATTTTCCCTTGACTTCGAGTAACTCGAATCCGTTATAATATGTAACAAGGAGGCGGATATGTATACAGTAAAAGAAGTAGCAGAGTTGTTAGGGGTATCGGTTCATACCGTCCGGTACTATGATGACAAGGGACTGATTCCGGGTACAAAAAGAAACTCAGCTAATCAGAGGCTTTTCGATGATGATGAAGTGGAGTGGCTTTTTGTAAGCCTTACTTTGAAGAATACGGGTTTGTCTCTGAAAGAAGTAAAACGGTACATTGAATTATATCAACAGGGTAACTCTACATTGCTGGAGCGGTACAAGATTATGACTGCACAGAAAGAAAAGACGCTTGCCGAATTGGAGGCATTAAAACTCTGGTTTCGGAACGTGCAGACGGAACAGAATATAAAGATGTATGAAATAAAGGACGAAATTATACCGGAGAACCGGATATGCACACTGGAACAGGCAGAGGTGTATGTTAAGGCGGTGGAGAATTATATGGAGGAAATGAAACCGGAAAAAACAAGGTATGACCGTCCTATTTATCAGACAGATAAAGAGAGAGATGGGTGGAGCAGATAAGGGAATGTTTCTGTTAATAATGAGAGTTATCAATAAATAAGGGTAATGAAATGTGGGGCATGCTCCGCACTTTTTGTAGAAAAATGTATTGAATAGTATTTCTTTGACTTAAGCAAAAAAAGAAAGGAAAATTTATTCTGTTCGTAGAAAACTTATTTGATTTCACTATCGACTGGATTGTTTCAAACTTATCGCTTTTCATTTGATGGACTTGCTCTATTATGTGGATGCAAAAAATGGAGCCAGCAAACTGTGATTACCCACAAGCCCGTCGGCTCTGTAACTTATCATTCGATTCTATGACAATTATTTTTACTCGATAAAAGGGGGAACTGTAGTGTAGGGCTATGAAGTTATTGATTATGATTTATAATTTTTTCTTAACACTAATACACAAATCACTAATACAATCGGAAAAACAATTCCTGCGAGCACCCCAGCCTGAAGATTTTCTCCTGCTCTTTGCGATACATTCCCAATAATTGCCGGACCGACAGTACCCCCGACATCTCCTGCTAATGCAAGTAATGCAAACATGGCAGTCCCTCCTGTTGGAAGTATTTTCGATGATATACTAATCGATCCTGGCCACATAATGCCAACAGAAAACCCACATATAGCGCAGCCCAATAATCCCATAATTGGAATAGTAGTTAATCCTGCCAACAAGTAGCAACACAGACAGAGTATTCCAGATGCAACCATAAACACTGTCAAATCCACTTTTTCGCCAAATTTACCATATAGTGTACGGCTAATTCCCATAAACACTGCAAATCCACATGGACCTGCAAGATCCCCTACAGTTTTAGGAACATTCAATGCAGATTCTGCAAACGCAGATGCCCATTGTGCCATAGCAATTTCCGATGAACCAGCACATATCATCAATAAAATGAAAAGCCAAAATGTCTTTGTTTTAAACAATTGCACCATTGTCATACCGCTTCCCTCTTCAATTAGATTTTCAATCGGGCATGTGACTAAATTAAAAATATTGTATATTGGTATAATTGCCCATATCACAGCTAATATCCTCCAATTCTCTATTCCAAATAAAGAGAAGAAC
>JAIDHZ010000123.1 GCA_029052995.1 Lachnospiraceae bacterium
TACCTATATTTATGAGAATAAGACCGGTGCACTGATTGAAGCATCTATGCTGATTGGTGCAGCTCTCGCTAATGCCTCAGAAATGCAAATTGAAAATATTAGAAAAATGGCGTATAATATTGGAATGGCATTTCAGATTCAGGATGATATTTTAGACGAGACGGCAACATTTGAAGAATTAGGTAAACCGATTCACAGTGATGAGAAAAATGACAAGGTAACATATGTTACACTGCATGGTATAGAAGCATCCAAACAGGAGGTTGAGAAACTCTCAAAGGAGGCGGTTGATATATTGGATAGTTTTGACGGAGATACTGAATTTTTAAAGAATTTAATTAATTATTTAATACATCGGGAAAAATAACGGGGTAATGTATATGGGACTTTTAAATGAGATTAGGGAACCGAATGATATCAAGCAGTATGACGATGAACAGTGGACAGAATTAGCAAAAGAGATTCGTACATTTTTGTTAGATCATGTCTCTAAAACAGGGGGGCATCTTGCGTCTAATTTGGGCTGTGTGGAGCTTACAATGGCATTACACCTTGTGTTAAGGTTCCCAAAGGATAAGCTTATATGGGATGTGGGGCATCAAAGCTATACCCATAAGTTATTGACAGGCAGACAGGAAGGCTTTGATACGTTAAGGCAGTTTAGGGGAATGAGCGGATTTCCAAAGAGCGTGGAAAGTGAGACGGATGTATTTGAGACAGGACACAGTTCAACATCGATTTCTGCGGCAATTGGCATGGCAAAAGCCAATGAATTAAAGGGAAATGATGGTGTTGTTGTGGCAGTAATCGGAGATGGCTCATTTACCGGTGGCCTTGCCTATGAGGCGATAAACAATCTAGCAAGATTAAAAAGCAGCTGCATGATTGTACTAAATGATAATGAAATGTCCATTGATGAAAATGTGGGCGGTATGTCAAGATACCTCAATAAAATCCGTGTGGGACAGGTATATAATGATGCCAAATCCGGTGTGGAAAAAGGCTTAATGAATATTCCGGGTATTGGTGAAGGTATTGCAAAAGCCATTAAGCGCGGAAAAGACAGTATTAAGGAATTGTTAGTTCCCGGTATGTTTTTTGAAGATTTGGGTATTACCTACATTGGTCCGATTGATGGACATAATATCCACCAGATGGTTGACACATTTGAAGCAGCTCTCAAATTAAAAAAACCCGTTGTTGTACATGTGAAGACAAAAAAAGGAAAAGGATACCGTTATGCAGAACGGCATCCCAAATATTTTCATGGTGTGCGCC
>JAIDHZ010000124.1 GCA_029052995.1 Lachnospiraceae bacterium
CCTCCTGATGTTTGCCGCAATCCTGGACAGCAGTTCCTTTACCCGGTAGGGCTTTGTTATATAATCATCCGCACCAAGCTCCAGCCCCTGTACAATATTAATCTCCTCTCCCACCGCAGTCAGGAAAATAATCGGAATCTGTATATTCTGCCCACGGATTTCCCTGCAGAAATCATAGCCATTTCCATCCGGCAGCATCACATCCAACAAAACCAAATCCGGATTCTCCTGTATGGATCTTCTGGCATTTGCAAGATTCTCTGCATGAAGGACACGGTATCCCTCTGCCTGCAGGGCATATTCCGTCCCCATTGCCAACGCAAAATCATCCTCAATCAACAATATAGTCGCTTGCATACCACACCTCCGTTTTAAGGTTAGTTTATCAGGACTCACACATATTTACAAGTAAAAATTTATCCCACAAAACAGCTTATGCCGCACTCTTGCGTTTCCCTGAAATGACAACTGTAGTCAGTGCAAAAATAACAACAGCATAGGCAAGCACAACTAAAACCTGATTTCTGATATCCTTTGCCATTGTATCTGTCATTGAAGCCATTTTGCTGATGGCAGAATTCGTCTTAACATACCAATAGGTCGGAAAGAATTTTGCAACCTTTAAAACCGAATCCCCAAAAAACTCCTGGGGTACCATGACTCCTCCAATAAAGCAAAGCCCTAAACTTACTATATTATTTATTCCACTTATTGCATTATTATTTTTTGCTACAGTTCCTGTTAAGAATCCAAGGCTCAAAGAAAACAGCAGCATAGAAAACATATTAAGCATAAAGTAAGGCGTACGACTGTCCTTAACCACCTCTCCATTTGTGAGAATCACAGCCACCACCAGCACCAGAATGAACAGTCCTGCTCCAAACACAAGAATACCTCCTGACATACCGGCAATACGGTTTCTAAGAGGGGTAGGCGCACATTCCATACGATCCTTAACTTCCTTTTTGTTAAAGGTAAGCAGGACCATGCCTACACCGGTAATTCCAAGAGTAATAAACAGGTATGGAACAAACTGAAAGAACATCGTTACCCTGTCACCCTGATTCTCGTTTACAAAGGATGCCATGGTAACCTCTGCCTTTTCATCCCGGATATTAAGCATCATATCAAATGCCTCTGAAAGAGATTCTCCGCTTTCCATAAGCCCCGTGAGTTTTGACAGGTACATAGTAAGCTCTGCCTCAAAAAAACTGCTGTCGAAAGACCCCGGAACCTTCATACAGTTAAGCTCCATAGCCTTGTTTTCTTTATCTTCCAGAGATTCCTCAAAACCTTTCGGAATCACAAGCACATAGTCCACTTCTCTCCAGTAAAGTTCATTTAACACTGCATCCTCATCATCTTCCAAATCCACAACATCATGTTCCGTTTTAAAATAATCCGTGAGTCCTTTTGCAAAGATACCATCATCTCTGTCAATGATACCGATATCAAGACGTTCTGCCACAAAGGATTCCTCTCCGGTCTCGCTGCCGGAAACAGATCCTGACAAAATAATGGAAACACCCATAAAGATTGCCACATACAAAATGATAATACCCTTATAGCTATTTATCAATCGAAAATATGTCTTAAATACTTGCATATTTTGTCCTCCTTAACTTCATAATACTGATAAACAAAAATAATATTCCAATTCCCAATAAAGTGGCCAGATTTACCATATACTGCTTTGTATCGCCAAACACTGCAAGGCTTTTAAAAGCGTTTACAACAAGTGTTGCAGGATTAATCCGGTTAATAACCGGACAATATTTTTCAATATAATAGGTAATATTTACCCACTGCAACCCGCTCAAGAAAGAGCTTACCATAAAAAATGCCACGCACAGTCCTTCCTTTGCAGCCCGCCCTCCATTTGGCACAACTCCAATCAGCATTCCTCCGGCAAGTCCGGTAAAGCTTCCCGCCCATGCTCCAAGCAAAATCATACCTGCATTACTTCCAAAGTCCTGCTTATATACGAAAATAACAATTGCAAGTACAATAGATACCATTATGCAGTATAAGAAAAGGCTGGCAAAAAAGTCTGTAAGCACCTGTACCATTTTCTTTGTCGGTGCAACATTTCGTCTGGCTCCAAGTGAGGATAAATCTGCCTGAATCCCAATCCCATTGCCCATTCCAATCATGGATGCAATAAGGCAGGTCATGGAAATCAAAGCATAAAAATACTGGGTATATGGGTCTTTATCCTCTCCCTTTAATGGAATTTCTTTTATGGAAACACTGTCACCTGCAAACAGACTCTCCACAACACCAGGTGTCTTTGCCGGATCGTTTATGGCAGTCTCTGTAATAAGCGCTGCATTTTGCTCATACTGATCCAGAAATGTCTTTAATAGTGTCGTTCTGGTATTGGACTCTGTCACAGTCAGATGCATCCTGTCTCCCATCAGGATATATCCCTCTATTTCCTCTTCTTCCAATGCCTTTGCTGCTTCCTCTTCCGTCTCATATTCTCTGACATCGAACATTTTCATTCCCTCTTCCGTTTCCGCCTCTTTCAAAAGCGTAAGGAACATATCCTTATGTATATCATCTTCATCTTTTATCACACCTGCCTTCACATTGGAAAACTGCTCCATGTTTCCTATATTTCCAAACATAAAGTAAAAAAGCATACCGAGAAACACCGGAAATACCATTGCCCAGAAAATACCGGTTTTTTCCCGTAGTGTCATTTTAATTCGATACAAAAAATGCTGCATATTTATCTCTCCTCCATTCTATTACCAGGTTCACCATAAGCTTAGTCTCTGAGCTCTTTACCGGTGATTTCCAAAAATACATCATTAAGGGTTGGAAGTTCTGAGTGAACCCCGCCAAATCCCACTTCTTTTTCCTTTAGCAAATCAAATAAGCGCAGTAAATTATGCTTTCCCTTTGAAAATCGGACTTTCAATAGGTGATTTTCATACTCCACTTTCATCACATGAGGAAGCTTTCTGATATCCTCCTGTAATGTATCAGTGAGTTCTAAAACCTCTACAGAAATGGTCTCACCCAAATCAATCATATTTTTGAGCTCGTCTTTTGTGCCCAGTGCCACATTCTTACCCTTATCCATAATCGCAATCCGGGTACAAATCTGTTCTACTTCTTCCATGTAATGTGAAGTATAAATGACGGTGGCGCCCTGACGGTTTAATTCCTGAATTCCCTCTAATATTTTATTACGGCTTTGGGGATCTACTGCAACTGTGGGTTCATCCAGAATAATCAGCTTCGGCTTATGCGCAATGCCACAGGCGATATTCAGCCTCCTAAGCAGTCCTCCTGATAATTTCTTTGGGTAAAACTTTTTGTAATCTTCTAATTCCACAAAGGCAATTGCCTCACAAACCAGTTTCTTTCTCTTTGCCCGGTCTTTAACATATAACCCACAAAAGTAGTCGATATTTTCATATACCGTAAGTTCATCAAACACTGCCACATTTTGCATGATTACACCGATATCCTTCTTTAACTCATAGCTGTTCGGCTTCATCTCCTGTCCAAACACCTCAATTGTTCCCTTGTCATACTCTAAAAGAGACAGCAGACAATGAATTGTGGTGGACTTGCCGCTGCCGTTTGGACCAAGCAAACCGAATATTTCCCCTTCTTCAATCTCCAGATTGAAATGGTCTAATGCCACCAAATCACCATATCGCTTTACCAAGTTCTCAATCTTTACTACCATCTTAAATCCTCCTGACTGCTATGTATTCCTTGTTATTTACTGGATTTATATTACAACATCCAAAGATTTTGTTGTAGTGTAAAATGTAAGAAAAGGATATGACAAATGTCATATCCTATCAATAATATGATTATTTTACTTTACGAAAGGCATTAAAGTCCGTCACCATCTCCTTCACGCACCAGACCATGGTATCAAAAGCCCCTGCCTTATAAAGATTAATCAGAATCATTCCAGACGGTATGGCAATAATCATACCCAGCACACCATTTACCCTGTAACCGATATACATGAAAAACAAGGTGGCAAAAGGGTCCATTCCCACTGAATCCCCTACAAGCTTCGGCTGTAGAATCTGGTGTACAACAAGACAGATTCCATATAATGCCAGCATACCAAGAGCTGTCATATAATTACCGGAAAATAATTTGACCACTGCCCATGGCCAAAGCGCTGTTCCCGTTCCAAATACAGGCAGCATATCTAAAAAGGCAATTCCAAATCCAATGAGCCATGCATATTTGACACCAAGAACCATTAAACCTGCCACAAGGATAGCATATACCACAAACATGATTTGAAACTGTGCCTTAAAATACCCTCCTACAGCACCTACAATTTGATCATACAGCATTTTGGTCTTTTTTCTAAAGCTTTCCGGAACATTTTTGATAATCAGCTTCATAAGCTTTTCCCTGTATGGCTCTTATACACATCTGCCGATGCCGACGAACTCTAGG
>JAIDHZ010000125.1 GCA_029052995.1 Lachnospiraceae bacterium
TTTAAAATTATCCAAATCAACATATAAGAGTACATTGTACCTCTCCTGCTGCCTTGTTTCATCCTGTACTTTCAGAGAAAATCCCTGACGATTATAAAGACCTGTAAGTTTGTCAGTTACTGCCATTTTCTCCAACTCATCCTTCATCTGTGCAAGCATCTCTCTATTCTGGATTCTCTCTAAGGCAACATACATCTGCTCCACCGCAAATTCAATTGTAAACAACGTTTTTTCCTGAAGAAATGTTCTTTGTATCGCCACTTTTTCTGCAATAGAAACAGCACATAAGGTTACATCATCAGCACGGCCATGAAAAATTCCTATAAGGGTACTTCTTCTTTTCCCTTCAAAAGCTCTCTCTAACGGGAGAAATTCAGAATAATTCTTGTCCAGCCTATGGCACAGGAAAGAATGATTATATCTTCTCATGAACTGATAAATTGCATCAAAATTGACTTTATCTGCATCAATATCCTGACTCATATAAGAAATCGTATATCCGTCTTTTTCCTTTCGAAAGGAAATTACAGAATCCAGCCCGTATGTATTTTGCAATACACCGATAGCCTTTAGCTTTAACTCATCTGTTTTCAAGTCATCCCTGTTAAGAATTTCCTGCCAGATTCTTAAAAAATTAATATCCCTCTCCCTTTCTTTTAACTGTAATCTGACACCCTCAATATCTGCCATAGTTAAAATCTGTTCTTTTGTAAGGGATTTTAACCCTACATCAACCTGTTTTACAGGAGGCATATGCTTCTCCCTCTGCATGTATTCCAAGTCACTCTTTTTCTTATCCATTTTCTGTTTTTCACAATATTTTATTTTATCTAAAATATACCTGTCTGCTTCATCATCCTTTCCCTGTTCTCTTAGAAACTCGCTATATTCCTTTGCCAAAACGGTAGCAAAAATATACTGTTCCTCCATATCCCGTTTGTAAAAAAACTCCAATTTCTCAAAAATTTTCTGTCGCTCTTCAATAGTCTCATCCTTACTTAAAACCATTTTACATATGTAATAATACATCCATTCGGAATCCGATGACTCGTATGCCTTATCCTCCTCCAGCAACGAAGTAACAACATTTTCTATTTTTAAAAAATGTCTGTAGCTGTTATACTCTTCCCCCAAATAATAGTAGCTTAAAGTTGAAATCGTATAAAGCTTGCAGGAGCTGCACAAACGGATGCTCATAAGGCTGATTTTTTCCAGTAAAGAATATAAAATATCCAGAATATCTACTGTCTGTCTGTACATTCTTGCCGAAAAGCAGTTCATTGCCATATTATAAAGAACTTCACCTGTCTCATCCGCAATATTATTCTGATACAGTATAACAATGGCATCATTAAAAAATTTATCTGCTTTTTCATAATTTTCCTGAATAGTAGCATTATAGCCTAACCCGGCATATCCATGTGCGACTCGGATGACCTCCCCTTCCCGTTTGAATACTGCCAGTCGTTTTTCATGTATCTTGCTGGCATATTCATGATAATCCAGCTTATTATAAAGCAGTACATTCTTCATATATGCAGTCACCAATAAGTTATAGTTCTTTGTATACTCGCAAATCTGAATTGTACGATTAAAATAAACCGGCTCTTTCTTCCCCTCTGCAATCAGGCTTAAGTTTTTCGGGTCATTATCAAAACCAAAACAGTAAATATATGCTAAAGCATTATAATATTTTGACTCAATCAATCTCCTTATAAGACTTTCATCAACTTTTATATTAAAGTCCAAAAAATATAATTCCTGCCATCCGGCAAACTTGGTCATTACTTCATATATTTCTGCATTGAGCAGCAGTCTGTCATTTCCTATCTTTTTAGCAATCTGAACTGCTTTTTTACTGCTTTTGCCCACCTCTTTATCATTTCCGGCACGGAATCCATATGATGCTTTTAAGTAATAATAATAATAGTTTGCTTCATTGGATTCGTTAAAATCACATAATTTACTTACTTTTTCAATAGCAAGAGAAGCACCGGCTCCATCCTCCAATGAAATCAATGTGTAAATATAAAGGTAGGATACACACTGCATCTGCCACAGGCTGAAATCTGTCTTAGGCTTATCCAAATTAAGATAAATGGGCTTACTATAATATAACACATCATCAAAAGCAAGAAATCCCAACATAACACAGAGCTTTTTAATATACTCGTCTATTTTCTTTCTGTCCGCCACAAATTTTTTAGAAAGATTCTCAGCTTTCCTTCTATCTTTCTGTTCCCATGCATATTCGTATTTGTGCTCTAACACATAGCTATACCACACATCCCAATGTTTTCTTTTTGTATCATCCATACGATATTGTTCATTGTAAAACATGAGCAACTTAAAATCCTTTGAATCAATTAACGGCATTAACTTTTCAAGAAGATGAATGAATCCAATGTCTGCAAGATGACCATGCTGTATCACCATAAAAATCCGATACTTTTGTAAAATAAAAGAAATAATTTTGTAAAAATTCTCAAGCATTTTTTTTCTTTCATAACGCATTTCATCTACAAGTACAATCACTTCTTCTCTACGTTCAACCTTTTTACCTAAAAGATAGTTTTCAAAAAGGCATAAATGACAATAATATACTCCGCAGGCTTTCAAAAACTCCTGCGGGGTATAATCCATACTGTACTTTTCTTTATATATATATTTGACCCATGGCAAAAAAGGCTCATAGGGAGCTTTAATATCCGTACATTGAAAAGAATGAAATAAACAGATAATGTCCTCATTAAAATCAACAAAAGGCAAATCCTTTTCTTCAATATCCAACATATTATAATGCCTTACTACCATATAATTTTTCATATCCTCAAGAAAAAATGATTTAATCAGCACCTGAATATCTACTTTCACTCTTCTCACATCCTATCACAATTCGTCAGTCAATGATTTTCTCATCATTTGCATTTCTTCAATTTTACCATGCCATATAAATAAATGCAAGTTTAGTGACGAATTGCCCCTGGACAAATGCATCAATTTGGGGGCCAATGCTATTGACTTTTTGCACCTTTTCACATATCTTATAGAAAAGATGTATCAGGAGCTATGGCTATGGCACAGGCAGCTTTTAGCGTCCGTATGGAGGCTGAATAGTAACAGTGATTGGATTGATAAGTACAAAAATGAGCAAAGCAAAGTAATCCAAAGGGTTCATACCCCATCAGCGGTCTTTGCGAGGCAGAAAGGCGGTTTATAACTATGGATTTATGTGAACAATGTGTACATTACCTATATGACGAAGAATGGGACTGCTATGAATGCGACGTAAACCTTGACGAAGATGATATGTTAAAATTCCTGCAGGGCCGTAACACTAACTGTTCCTTCTTCCACCTATACGATGAATACGGTGTAGTCAAAAAGCAAATATAAACAGCAAAAAATACCGTCCGTAACAACATTGATGATCAAAATGTAAAATGCAAAAACACTGCACAAATGTTATTTCACCACAAAATCATAAAATAAGGGAGTGCTTTTGCCAAAATACAGCGGACATACACTTTACATCTCCCATCACTTCTACAAATCCCATTTGCATGTACAGATTAATACAGTTACTTTACAAAACGGCGGCAGGTTATCTGCAATTAACCTGCCGCCGTTTACTGCACAATTTATTTTATCTTAATCTTAAATGTTGCTTTCTTACCTGTCCCGTCAGTTGCCTTGGCAGTAATAGTTACTTTCTTGCCTTTTCCTGCCTTCTTTGTTGTCACAACACCCTTCTTGCTGACTGTCGCATACTTTTTATTGCTTGAGCTCCATGCCAAAGTCTTGTTTGCCTTCTTACCGGTAGTCTTTACTGTAGCCTTCACGGTAACCTTACCACCTGCCTTAACAGATTTTGTGGAAGCCTTTAGCTTAACGCTCTTTACCTTATCCTTCATGATGCTGATTTTATAAGTTGCCTTTTTGTTACTTCCATCATTTGCAGAAGCAGTAATAGTCACCTTATGTCCACTACCGGCTTTCTTCGTTGTCACAACACCTTTACTGTTCACGGTAGCATACTTATTATTACTGGTTGACCATGTCACAGACTTATTACTTGCATTACCCGGTGTGATATTTGCAGTTAATGCAATCTTCCGGCCTGCTGCAATCTTATTAGACATACCGGAAATAGTGATTTTAGTTACTTTAACATCGGAGTTCTTGTTATCGCCAGGGTTTTGAACCACAGGTGGATCTGTCTTTGGTGGATCTGTCTTTGGCGGATCTGTCTCTGACGGATCTGTCTTTGGCGGTTCATCTGTCTTGCCTACTGTAATTGCAAATTCTTCAAAATACTTATCATAACCTACAATAACCTTATAAGTACCTTCCTTACTCATATCAACTTTAGATGTATAAACTTTATATGAGGTAATCGGTACTTTCACATCACCATAAACACCTGTCACCGTCAAACCATCAAGATTCAGTTTATCACCTACAGCAAAGGCTGTCTTATTTGGTGCATTGAATATTACATCTGTTAATATCTTTCTTTTTGCAAGGATAACCGTCCCGCCATCTGCATTTGCCGGAATGGTTACTGTTACCTTTCCTTCTGCAATCGGAACATTTTTTTGATTATATACATCAAAAAGACTTTCTGCCTCTGCAACATCAAAAGTGACTTTCTTTGCTGTTCCTGTCGTATTTAATCCAACATAAACATTCTCATTTCCAAGACTCCTCTTAAATACAAGATATCCATCAGCATCTGAACCATCAACTTTCACTCTGGAACCTGTTGCAAATATAGCGGAATACATTGTTCTTGCAGCCAGCAGCTTTTTGTAGTGATTAAGCATTGCTGTCTGCTCCTCAGTCAAATCATCAAACTGCATATCATAACGGTTATTCTTTTGATCTCCAAATGCATTTGGGCCGGTTAAATTAATCTCCTCACCATAATAAACAATTGGAATGCCTTTTGCTGTAAGCTGAAGGGCAGCTGCCACTTTCATCTTGGCAACATCCCCGTCCAAGTTATATAAAAATCCGTCTTCATCATGGCTGCTTAAGAATTGACCCAGCGTGTTACTGTTCGTCAGAGCTGCATTTCTATTCTCTAATGTGCTTTCAACAGCATCAATATTACCATTTACAAAACTTCTTGCAGTATCCTTGAATTCAAAATCAAGCAATGCATCCATCTGACCATTTCCTAAATAATCTCCCGTATTAGACACACCCGCACCAAAGTATTCACCAATCATTTTAAATGCCGGATTCACCTCAGAAAGTGAAGTCTTTAAATCCTGCCATGTCTCATGATCTACATGCTTTACAGTATCAACACGGAAATAAGCAATGCGATTACCAGCATCTGTTGTATGATTTGCCCATGCTGTCTGCCATTTAATTAACTTTGCACGGACAGCCTCTTCTTCTGTCTTGAAGTCTGGAAGATTATCTAAGCATCCTAATATTACATCCCCCTTAACCTCATCATCACCACGTAGCATTCCTGCAAAATTGTCCTGATTATCTGTTCCATATCCTGCATGGTTCACAACAATATCAACCATAATCTTAATTCCACGGCTTGCGGCCTCATCGATCAAAGCATCCAAGGCTTTTGTATCACCCAAATGCTCATCGACTTTCTCAAAATCTTTTGCCCAATAGCCATGATATGCCTGCTGGTGCAAATCCTCATTCATAATAGTTTCTACATTGTCTACGATTGGTGTAATCCAAATTGTATTAATTCCAAGTTCCTGAAGATATGCAAGCTTACTGGTCAGTCCTGCAAAATCACCACCATGATATGCTTCAATCTTATCCCCGGCACACTCATAATCATTTGATGTATCCCCATTTACAAAACGGTCTGTCAGTAAAAAGTATACTCTTGATTCATCCCATGCTGCATCAGAGGCGTTTCTATTTATTACTTTCACCCCCACATCAACCTTTGTATCATTCCCAAAGGTATCAGTAACCGTAAACGGAACCGTATACTTTCCTGGAGCAACACTACGATCAACATAAAGAACACCTTTCTTAGAAAGTGGCTGAAAAGAAACTTTAGTTCCCTCATAACCTAATGCACTAATGTCTGCTGTAATGGCAGATATTTCTACATCCCTCTCCGTCCCATTCTCCTTAATGTCAAATGAAACCGTGGGATTCTCATTATAGTTTACCCCATCCGTAGGTGTAACCGTTGTTATAATGTCTAATATTGGCTTCTTGTATTCAATCTCACCATTCCAATATTGGTCATCCTTTCGTTCCCCGTCAACAGTGAAATAAAAGCTGTATGTACCATCTTCTAAACCGTCTTCTGTAGTATATTTGTATGTAAATAACTCATCCTCATCATTATATGTCATCTGCTTTATAATCTCTTTGGCAGAATCCTTCTTTTGAAGAATGACTTTAACCTCTGTATCCTTAAGCTCATTCATTGTATTGTTATAGAAACGTTCATCATCACGCCACTTAAACACAATACCATTGTCATAACTTGTCTTTCCTGACGGAAGCGTATAAGGAACCTCAATTCCTTCCCCGCCTCTCACTTTTGTATAACGATCTTCCATATTTACATAAAGTGTACGATCTTTAAATTCACGGTCTGTGCTCTCGTCTTCTCCCCACATACCAAAAAGGCGTATAATATATCCAAAATTTGCAGTGGTGCTGTCTAAGGTTACATATGCCGTATATTTGCCATTAACCTCCCTGAACTTCGCACCCACATTCCCTGCCTTTGAATTATACCATGTATAAATGTCAGACCTACCAGTATTTACAGAATCTGCTTTATACTCATACTCATATAATACAGCCTTCTCAGTATAATAAAGACTGAGAGATGCATTCTTGTCCCCTTTGTCATCCGTATAATCCGCAACAATGTTAAAGTCTCCGGTTTTTGCCTCGTCTTTAACATTAAGCACAGCCTTGGTTTTATCTTCAGGATCCGGAGTAATACTCATACCTGTTAAAGCCTCACCCTTAGCGTCGGTTACAGACCATACAATCGTATCCTTCTTAATATTATCAGTTATCTCAGCCGTCACCTCAAAGCTGCCGGAGCCGGCCGGATTCTCGCAGTTAATCAAAAAGCCCTCTACAATTAATAAGGAGTTGCCGCTTTCCAGCTCTTTGTTCATAGGATCTGTAACCCAGGTTCCACCATACTTAAACTTATACTGGTATCTTCCCGGTTTTAAATCCTTAAGGGTAACAGACCAAATACCATCTCCATCCTCATCAGACATTTCCTTACCATTATCCCAATCAGTAACTGTTCCCATCAGGTATACTTTATCCTCACCTAATGCTTCAGGAGAAATTTCATAATTAAAAGTTACTGAACCATCCTCATTGATTACCGGGCTCTTAACATTTGATATATCCGCAGGATTAATCGGCTTGCCGGGCTTAGCACCTTCTACCCAGCCTTCAGGTGCCGTATCTGAAACTACAATATCACTTTTATCTACTGACGCATCCTTAAGTGTCAGCCAAACCTCCATTTGCTCTGCAGTAATCTTGATTTCGTAATTACCTGTCTGTTTTAGCCATGCACCACTATTAAAATTACCATTTACAACCTTATTATCAGCCTTCTGAATCCGAAAACTGTACCAGCCTTTATTCATACTGTTTTCTTCAAGCTGTGCTCCATCTGCATTATTGCAATACTCATAATCTGAAATAGGATTCCAACTTGCACCGGCGCCAAAATATGCCTTTACCGTTTCCCATTCATATTCATTTTTAAAATGGAGAGTCAAATCGGTTGCCTTAATCGGATTCTCTTCTTCCAAAGTAGACGGATCAACCGGTTTTTTAACGATATATCCCTCTTCTGTATTTACAATCCAGTCTTCCGGCTTTTCTTCAGAAATCACCAACTTATTATAATCATCCTTATTGGAATCATCTTCCTCGTCTGTAGCATCTACATTCTTATATGTAATCCAAACCTCTTTTACTTCTTTGTCGATTTCAATAGAAAAGTTAGGCGTCTGGTTAGTACCACCCCACTGACCGCAATTAAAGAAACCATTGACAGTCTCTGCATCTTCTTTCTGTATACGAAAACTGTACCAGCCTTTATCATCCTCATTTTCTTCTAACAATCCACCATACTCTTCATTGCAGTACTCATAATCTTTGATTGACGTCCAACTCCCGCCAGCAGCAAACTTACTGTATACCTGCTCCCAATTCCTTTCATTTTTAAAATGAATCGTCAAATCAGTGCTTGTAGGTGTTCCCTCAGGAAGGGTAACTTCCTGTGTACAATCTGCATCCATATACCACTTTGAGCTAGTCGTATCAAAATACACTGTTTTTAAGTTATTTAATGTTATTGCCCTGCTCCAATAATCCTTATTGTCAAGTGCACCGTCCACCGATACAAACTGCAACCCGCTTACTGTACCGCTTATCGTTACATAACCCCAGCCCTCAGCGTCACTATCCGCTAACAACGACGGGATTTCCTTCCCCTCCCAAGTAGTTGGAGATACTTTCACCTCATCATTACCTGCTACTGTCACATCAGTTCCCCATGCATTAATACCCCAATCAGATACACTGGCATCTGCCGGCAGTTTAAAATACACATTGATGGAACCTGTTTCTGCCTCTGCAGCCATGGCCAAAGATGGTATCATTGACACAACCATCACCAATATCAGCATAAGGCTCATCACTTTTTTGAGAACTCTTCTTCTCTTCATAGCATTTCCTCCTCTTTTTTATAAAATTTACACAGACAAACAAATATTTTTCTTTGTTGCCTGTGCATTTTTCTTACAATTCTTCAAAACTTCGATTAACCGTTATACATTATACACCATAAATAATGAAATTACTAGGCATAAATTCACACTTTACAAAACGGCGGCAGATTATTTATAGTTAATCCACCGCCGTTGCCCATGTTTTTAACAATCTCTGTTAAAACAGGTAAATTATTTAATCTTAATCGTGATGGTTGCCTTCTTGCCGGTTCCATCAGTTGCCTTGGCAGTAATCTTTACTTTCTTACCCTTTCCTGCCTTCTTCGTAGTTACAACACCCTTCTTGCTGACTGTTGCATACTTTTTATTACTTGAGCTCCATGACAAAGTCTTGTTCGCAGTCTTACCGCTGGTCTTTACCGTTGCCTTCACGGTGACCTTGCTGCCTGCCTTAACAGATTTTGTAGAAGCTTTTAACTTAATGCTCTTTACCTTATCCTTCACAATGCTGATCTTATATGTTGCCTTCTTATTGCTTCCATCGTTTGCAGTCGCAGTAATCGTTACACTATGACCTTTTCCTGCCTTCTTCGTAGTTACTTTACCCTTGCTGTTTACGGTTGCATATTTTGTATTGCTGCTCTTCCATGTTACTGCTTTGTTGTCTGCATTGTCCGGTGTCACTTTTGCTGTCAGCTGAATACTCTTGCCTACTGCAATCTTCTTGGACATACCGGAAATAGTGATTTTTGTCACTTTAACATCAGATACAGGTGGTTGCGGTGGTAGTGGCTCTGGTGTTTGTGTTTGCCCTGTAACCGTTACTTTACAAACTGCCTTTTGTCCATTACAGATAGATGCACTAATTTCAGCAGTACCTGCACTCACAGCCTTTACATTACCATTTGCATCAACAGTTGCTACAGTCTCGTCAGAAGATCTCCAGCTTCCTTTTTTATCTACTGCGTCAGCCGGTGTTACCGTAACTTTTAATTGGGCTGTTTCTCCAGCCTTCATTGTCTTGGCTGCCTCAGAAATTGTAATTTTTTCCGCAATAGCTCTTCCTTCTGAAGAAACCTTAGATGAGGAATCATATGCCGGCTTTAATGCTTCTGCGTCAATTGTAATATTAACAGCCTTTTCTGCTTCCACAATAACACTTCCGCGATATGCAGGAATAGTAACAGAACCTTTTCCTCCGCTAACTGTAACAGCATTACCGTTCACTAAATCCTTATATTCACCATCATTCATTCCTAATGAAGCAAAGTCAACTTCTTTTGTAATGTCAGTATCAGTATTGTTTGCCATAACAGCTAATGTTGCGGCCTTATCACTTCTTACATATGCCATTACATTATCATCTACATTAAACGGTGTAACAGAACCTGTTCTAAGTGCTGTATAGCTGCTGCGAAGCTTAGCCATGGTCGCATACCATTCTACAAGTTCCTTATTTCCTTCTCCCCATGCCATGCCACGTCTGTCATCCGGATCATCTGCACCTACCATTCCAATCTCATCACCATAGTAAATTGTTGGAGCACCTGCATAAGTCATCTGGATAAATGCAACAACATACTGTAATTGCTTTGCCCTATCAGATGTTGAAGCATATGTAGGGAATGCGCTTGCTGTATCCTTCTGGTTGCGGTCATCATCAATTCCATCCAAATAAGATAAAATTCTTGTTGTATCATGTGAATCCACAAGGTTCATCATTGCATACCACGCTTCTTCAGGATAACGCTCACGCAGACGCTCTAATGATATCTCAGCCTCATTCAGCTTACTATCTCTCACATAATTGATAACTGCACCCCTAAACATATAGTTCATTACAGAATCATACATATCTCCTAAAAGATAGTTTACTGCATCACCCCATATTTCACCAATAATTACATTATCCTTATCTAAAGATTTAACAGATTTTCTAAAATGCTGCCATGTCTCATCAGATACCTCATTGGCAACATCCAGTCTCCATCCGTCTGATCCCTTATCAAGCCAGAACTTTGTTACACTTCCATCCAAAGCTCCCGTATCTTTACCAATAATTTCATCAGCCCATCCAGGTGTCTGATACTCGGAACCGTTTGTAGCAATAATAACCGGCATAGAGTCATAACCCCACCAGCAGTCATATGCGTACACACCTTTTCCCTTACGCAATCCGATTGTATCAGTAACTTCTTTTCCATTATCATCCTTCATGAATTCTCCGGTAAAATCGAACCACTTAGTATAGGTAAAGTCTGTAATATCAAAGTTCTTCTTAAAGTATTCGGTTGCCTGAGCCTCTGCCTGAGCCTGTGTCAAATTCTTATCAGCTGCCATTGCATCAAAGACATATGCCCAATATGGATATGCACCAAGTTTTTGTGTTCCTGCTTCAAGGAACTTATAATAACGGTCAAAATACTTTGAATCGTCTGCCACATGGTTAAATACACCATCTAACACTACATTCATACCATTTTGTTCAGCGGCTTTAGTCAACTCTTCAAAGTCACCCATATCTCCTAAAATTGGATCCAGTTTTTCATAATCACTTGCATCATATCTGTGGGAAGATATAGATGAACATACCGGGTTTAAATAAATTACCGTAACACCTAATGCCTTCAGGTAATCCATTCTCTTAATAATGCCTTGAACATCTCCTCCGTATATCTCGTTACTCCAGTTTCCATCGCCCTTAAATGCCTGTTCCGGATAAGTATTTTCTTCCATTTCTTCCTGCTCAGGATTTTCAGGATACATACTCCAGTCAGATACGAACTCATAATCTGTAGCACCACGTGAAGACTGTTGTGCAAGATTATTGCTTGTATCACCATCGTAGAAACGATCAGGGAAAATCTGATATATAACTGCATTCTTCATCCAATCCGGTGTCGCAAAGTTCTTGTCATAAACAACCAAATCATATGGTGTTGCATGCAGCAAATCTGTTGCAATACCTGTTCCATAATCCATGCTTGTATCATCAGCGTATACGCTGATAGCTCCACCTGCATTATATATAACGAAGAAATAATCATACTCTCCTATTTTGCTAAAGGATACCGTTCTTTCCCATTTTTGAACTCCATCTGATGCTTTACCCTTCTTTTTAAGATTGTATTTTCCAACTTTCTTGACAACAAGCTGAACCTTTTCCGCATCTGTTCCGGTCTCAATTCCAAATGTAACATCATGATCCGTCTTTACTGCACCAAACGGACTCCGGTCTGTTATACACATCTCCGAGCCCACGAGAC
>JAIDHZ010000126.1 GCA_029052995.1 Lachnospiraceae bacterium
CGGATTATAACAGAGTGGCTTCCGACCTCCGGATATGAATATGCCAACGCCCCCGATATTGAGGTTTACTTAAATCCAGACCCACAGAACGCACAATATGAGGTATGGATACCCGTAGCAAAGAAAAAGGGATAACGGAGGGATTTATGGATGAGAAATTTAGTATATTTATGGGAACAGTTGATGAACATTTTCGTAGCTTTGTAAGCCAAATCAACGAGTATTTGACAGGGAACGGCTGTAAATGCGATATAAAATCGCAAAAAAGCGGCTATGTTGTGTCCTATGTGTTAAACAGCAGCAAAAGGACTTTGGCAACATTCGTATCCCGAAAAACGGGAATGAAGCTCCGCATTTATCCCGAACATATAGGGGAATACCAGAGCTTTCTTGATACACTGCCCGAAAAGATAAAAAAGGAAATCAAGAAAGCGTCCGTCTGCAAACGGCTTATTAATCCCGATGACTGTAATCCGAAATGTATAATGGGATATACCTTTGTATTGGATGGTGAGCAGTATCAGAAATGCCGTTACATGGCGTTTCAGCCTACATTGAGTGAGGAAAACAATCCGTATATAAAGCAGTTTTTAGAGAAAGAATTGCGGGCAGGTTCAGGTTATGAGTAAGCAGGATGTTATTACAGACTGGGTGCATTGCCATGTATGCGGAAATAAAACGAGGTTACAGCTACAGGCAGATACAGAGTTAAAAAACTTTCCACTCTACTGCCCGAAGTGCAAGCAGGAAAGTTTGATTGACGCAAAGGATTTACAGGTAACAGTAATTAAAGGGATTGAAGCAAAGATACAGAGCTGAACAACAAAGCGACAAATTCCATTTTGTGAAAGAAAGTAAGAATTAAATGAAAAATTGTAAAAAACAGAGCTTTATTTCTTAATTAACTAATTGACAAATAAGCCTCTGTTTTATTTTATATTTTGGTCTAATGTGGTATTGGACTATGGAATAAATTAAAATCAATCCAAACGAAAATTTTTCTTTACTTCTGTATGAAATGATGATATATACCGTAGGGCAACTTGGGATTTTGATATGCCGGAACTGGCGCTGTGGATTTAATACGTCCTGCGTGAAAAGCCTGAATGCAACAGAAAGACCTTGTAGATATGCTGCTCCAGCTCAAGCAGTCCATCCAGTCTGTGCTGAGGTCACTGGTGAAGGAGGTGTGTGTTGTTATTGTCGAAACCGGGGATTTTACCGGTTTATCATATGCACGGGGGAAACTGGAACACAGTTCTGCTGGACGGTTCGATGGAAAAGAAAATGGTATGATGATTTTGAACTGACGGATGAGGAAATGGAGAAAATCAATGCACTTGACCGGGAAGAGAAACATGACTGGTATTAACAGATATCAAATCTTTTTTTGCTGAATGTAATGATAATCGGAGATAATATCTTCCAATGTTATGTTTTTCAAGCTTTCACATAAATCATTCCGAATCTTTTGATAAGAAAAATCCAATACATTATGGATATTTGTCCCTATTGGGCATAAGGGCGAGGGTAAAGGATGAACACCAATCAATTTAGAAATGAAATCAGGTTCGATTGCTTTACATATGCGGTATATCGTTATTTCATTTGGAGGGCAGATAAGTGTTGCACCACCTGTTCCAAATTTGACAGATATGACACCATCTTTTTTCAATGAACTTAAAATATTTCGGATTGTAACAGAATTGCTTCCGGTAGATAATGATAAAAGTTCACTGGTTACTTTTTTCTTTTCTCCGTATTCATAAATAAAAATAAGGCAATGAATAGCAACGGAACACTTTGTACTGATATGCATGGCATTTCTCCTTTCCATAATGTATTGTACCACAATGAAGCTCGCTGATGCTCGCGCAGGTCATCAACCTCCGCTTTGCTCCGGTTGGTGACATTGTACCATAAACATATCCTGCTGTAAATCTTGACACTACACCTTCTTCCTGCTATAATGGTGTAAATCTAAAAATTACAGGAGCGTTACATATGAATGTTTCACAGATTATTTTCAGCCCGACTGGAGGAACTAAACAAGTTACAGATACCATAACAAAAGCATGGGGAATGTCGGTTAACGAAATTGATTTGACCAATGCAGAAACCGATTATGCTGCCCTTAGTCTGAAAAAAGATGATATTGTGGTTATTGCAGTTCCCTCTTATGGTGGACGTGTTCCACTTCTTGCAACCCAAAGAATTTCAAAAATTTGTGGAAATCAGGCGCAATGTGTTATCGTCTGCGTATATGGAAATCGGGCATATGAGGATACTTTGATTGAATTGAACGACATTGCAGAAAAAAGCGGTTTCAAAGTAATTGCTGCAGTTGCTGCTATTGCGGAACATTCTATCATGCACCAGTACGCAGCAGGAAGACCTGACGCCAAAGATAAACAGGAGTTACAAAATTTTGCTAAAAAAATTTTGGAAAAAATAAACAGTAGTACGGCTGAAACTTCTACACCACAAATTCCGGGGAGCTATCCATATAAGAAAGCAGGCGGAGCAGGTTTGGTACCAAAAGCTGATAATAAATGCACGAATTGTGGACTATGTGCTGAAAACTGTCCGGCACAGGCAATAAGTAAGGAAAATTTAAAAGTTACGGACAGTAAAAAGTGTATTTCGTGTATGCGCTGTGTTGTAAAATGCCCCCAATCGGCCCGTAAAGTAAATGGTGCTATGGTTTCGGTTGCCGCATTAGCAATGAAAAAAGCCTGTTCAACAAGAAAACAAAATGAGTTGTATATCTAAAACTTAGGAAAAATATATGAGAGCAGAGATTCGAGAGAGTCCCTGCTTTTTTGTGCGAAAAATTAAACTCATTTATCGTGGAACAGAAAGAGGAGTTAAAGCGGGCAATGGCTGTTCGTGTGCCAAATGCTGCAATGGCTGTCTGTGTGCCAAATGCTGCAATGCCTGCCGCTACGGAAAGCCATGTGTGCAGAAAGACTCATTTAACGATATTGTTCCTAAAATAAAAGCTGCGGACTGTATCGTGTTTGCATCACCGCTGTATTTTTGGACAGTATCCTCCCGGATAAAAGCCTTCATTGAAAGGTTTTATTGTATAGCCGAGGAAGATTCCAACCCGCCATTAGGCAGATATGAAAGGTATCCGGTTAAGGACTGTGCGTTGCTTATGACTTTGGCAGATGATTTCTTTTGGACATTTGAGCAGTCAGTTTCTTATTATCAGTTTACACTGGTGAATTATATCGGATTCAGGGACAGGGGGATGGTACTTGCAGGTGGATGCGGGGATACGAACGGTAAACCGCAGATAGGCAAGACAGCCCACTTGCAGGCAGCGTATGAATTTGGAAAGAATATTTATTCAGAGTGAAGCTTTGGGTTTATCAGATTTTGGTACAGATAAAAAACAGTATTTGAGAGAAGTGAAATGTATGAAGAAAATTTTTGGAATTATTTTAACAACGATAGGAATTGTGACGGCAATATTAGATATCTGTGAACATTTCTGTATTCTCAATCATTTTTGATAAGCAGTTCTTTGATAGACATATCAGGCCAATATCCCCACGATTCTACAATCAGTCCATTTTCTATCCGAAAAATCTCCAATGCTTCAAAGCTGATTCTTTTTCCTGTCGGTTGGAGATCATAAACTTCCGCATTGTGTGTGGCGGTAAAGCGGGCACGAATCGCTACTTTATTATCCTCCTCGATTAAATCGAGAATTTCAACTTCCATATCCGTGAAAGTCTTTTCTGTATTTTTCAGAATATCAACACATTCTTGGTTACTTCTAGCGGCACAAGGACTATTATCAAAATAATCTGTTGCCATATTTTCCATTAGGAAATCATAATTATGATGAACATAGCCTTCCATAAAAAAACCAATTACCAATTCTTTATTTGTCATTTTGAATACCTCCTCTACTTGTGAGCCTGCCATTTACATTCTGTGATTTCCATATGTGTAAACTTAGCCTCAAAGGATGATTCTTCCGGTGAACATGCATAGACACCAAAACAGATTTCTTCAGCACCCTCCCACATATGGCAGATACGCATCTGTTTGAAATTAATTCCATCATAAGAACATTCTATACAATAATCAGATTCCCGACGGCTTAATCGATACCACATAGACTTAACAGATGCGGAAATATCCGTGGTTGCCCAATCCGAATAGCCCAAATTCGTAGTTACGCTTCCTAGACGTTGATATTCATCATTTTCATATTCGATGGATGCTTTCAACCAGTTATCACTATCTAAATACATAACAATACCACACTGGTCAAAACGGCACTTGCTAGCAAACTCGGTTTTCACAACAAACGAAAAATATTTCTCACTAGTTGCCATCTGCAGCACAGGAGCATTGTCATTTTGGAAACCATAGTAGGTTTTTTGCCATAAATCAGTTCCCGGTTCTGTAGTAATGGAAATCAAGCCATCTTTAATTGTGTAGGTCTTGGGTGTTCTTGTCCAAACCAGATTATTCTCATTGAAATTCATATGCTTAAAACTCCTTTCTATCCACTGCCAACTGATACATGCCTTCATAGTAATATTCATCAAAACTATCCACTATATTAAATTGGGGCATATATTCCAATGGAATATTTTCTCTGCACTTTTCTATAATTTTTTCCAACATTATTTCATCAATCAAATCACCTGTAAGAACAATGGTACTTGGATTCAGCAATACAATAATTGCACAGATTGATTGCACAACAAAAGGAATGCATGTTTCAGGCTTTAACAAATCCAACTGCTCCTTTTTGCTTATATTATATGGCAAGAATCCAGTCATACCAGCAAAGCTGTTAGCACCTCGAATAATGGTTCCTTTATGGATTGTAGCCGTCCCTGGGAAAATATAGCTAGGAAAGTATGCCAATGAAATCACATCATTCCTATTGCCTGTTTTTTTATAATATCCATATGCCTTATGATGCATATCATTTTCTATTGCAACTGGCAAAGAAAATTTGCTTTCCAATTTTTCCTTCATTGGGATATTTTCTAACTCAGGAATATCACAATGTTTGATTATACCATATTTCGCAATACTGGGAGTACCGATGATAATTTGATTCAAATTGGAATACTCACCTACAATACCAGCAATAATTGCTTCCACTTGTTCATAATCAACTTTATTATATTTCTGTGTCACTTTAGAAAGAATATTGCCAGTAGCAGAAAAAACAATACTCTCAATCCATTTTATTTTCTGTACAACATAAAAATGAATAGCCAAATAACTCTCGTGATTGTCATTAATTTCATATAAAATAGCACTTCTGCCCACTTCTCCCGGAAGTTTTGTGCTGCCTGAAATAATGTTCTGGGTTACCATATCATTAAGTAGTGTATTACACGTCGCCACGCTAAGCCCTGTACCAATTGACACCTGCTGTTTAGTATGGGGGTGTCCGTCCAACATAAACTGATATATGATTTTTTTGTTTTCTTTGCGGATATCAGCGGAATTTTTCATTATGCACCTCTGTTATTATGACTATTATTATAACCATTATAATTATAGAAGTCAATAATTACTAGAAGCAATAATTCTGCTCAATTCATCTATTTGTAGAATTTATTTTTGTGCCAGTCATTTGAACCTATAACTTAAAGATAATAAAGTTATATAAAAAATTTTTTGTTGCCATATTTTGATACAATTCAACCCCATCCCACAACATGTGCAGAAAAAAGTATGAGATATAAGATGACAGTATATGACGAATTTCTGAAGGAGTATGAGTGTAGGAAAAACAGTATGGTATGTGAGATATAATCCAGAAAAAACAGAGAGAAAAGGAACGATAATTTTCAAAAATACATACAAACTTTGAGAAGTTATGATATAATTTCAATATTCCGTTAATTGTATAAAAGCAATGGATTGTTAAAATGTAAACTTTTAAGAGTTATAGGAGGGAATCAAATGGCAGCGTTTTTTCCGGATGCATTGGATAAATTTTTGGCACCTGTTTTTTTAGAGGGAGTACGCAAAAAATTCCATTACGATGAAACACAAGCATTTGAATTTCAAGTAGTGGCTGAGGAAATGATGCCATTGATACGTGAAGAAGCCTTTTGGGAGAGAAGAGAATCTTCTGGGGAAAATAAACATCAAAGTGAAGCGTGTAGCGTGATACATGAACAAGTTGTTATGTCTTTGGGCAATGGTGTAGATTGTTTACAGGAAAGATATAGCGAAAGAAAACTATTGTCACAAAGTTATATGATTGAGGTACTGTCAAGCGAACTTTTATTGCAGGGATATGCTGCTTATAACCGTTATATCAGAAAAAATACGGATTGGCATGTTGCAAGATATCATTTTCTTGGAAGTGAGGAAGAGTTTCCTTTAGAGATGCTGCCGGATTTGTTAAAAGAACTTACTCCGCTGATTACCTGTAATTCTGCTTTTTGTATGCTGCCGAAAAAGAGTGTTGCATTTATTGCAGAACTGACACAGGATGATAAAGTTAGGTGTAGAGGTATTTGCGTTGATTGTAACAATCTTAATTGTTCAAATAGAATGGCAGACAGTGGTTTGGCAGAGAAACGATTGTCAGTAATGACTGATATGCCGTTGACTTACGGATATAGACGGATTTTTGGATTGATTTAATATTTTTTTGATAATAAATATTTTGATTTGCGATTATTGACATCAAGAAAAAAATATGATATACATTGTACAATTGAATAAATAGCATACAGGTGTCAAAACAATGCATGAAAATAAGCGTTGGTTTTGGTGAAAAGGGAAACAGGTGCAAATCCTGTACGAACTCGTCACCGTAATTAGGGAGTAGA
>JAIDHZ010000127.1 GCA_029052995.1 Lachnospiraceae bacterium
GATATACTTAATGCATTAAAATAAGATGAGTTTTGGTATTGGCTTCGGTTTAAAACCGGTAGTTTATTTTTTGGAGGCAAAAAAACAAATCAGATGACATTTCATTTGACAAAAGCGGGAAATACACCTATACTATGAGTAGTCGAGTAGCGAAAGCGTAAATCCAGATAATGGGTTTGCGCTTTTTATACGTTTCTGACAAGAATATGGTTGTGGCAGCTTTCCGAAAAAGTCTCCTGAGAGTTTATCAAAAGAAATGGAGTAAGAATGAGTGGAAAAGTAAGAGTAAACAGGATGGGAACAGGTTCTGTACCAAAAGTTATGTTAAGTATGGGAATACCAATGATTTTGTCTATGATATTACAGGCGTGTTATAACATTGTGGACAGTATGTTTGTGGCAAGGATTCCTGATTCAAGTGGTGTGGTTCATATGGGTGAGTATGCTGTAAATGCATTGACATTGGCATTTCCCGTACAGATGCTCATTGTAGCGTTTGGAATTGGAACAGGTGTTGGTGTCAATGCCCTGCTTGCAAAAAGTCTGGGACAGCAGGATGAGGAAAAGGTTGCAAAGGTGGCAGGCAATGGCGTTTTGCTGGCACTGATCATTTATGCAGTGTTTTTGGTGTTTGGTTTAGTTGGTGTAAAACCATATATTGGCAGCCAGACGAAAGATAGCATGATTCTGACGATGGGAAGTTCCTATTTGTCTATTTGTTCGGTGCTGTCATTTGGCATAATATTATTTTCCATTTATGAAAAATTACTGCAGTCAACAGGAAAGACGGTATATTCTACGATTGCTCAAGTATTAGGAGCGGTAGTCAATATTGTCCTTGATCCGATTCTGATTTTTGGATATTTCGGATTACCGGAAATGGGGATTGAAGGAGCTGCATATGCTACTGTAATTGGTCAGATTATATCTATGTTGGCTGCCATGTATCTTCATTATCGAAAAAATACAGAAGTGAAATCGGGCAGAAAGTATTTAAAATTTGAAAGCAGAATTGTAAGAGAAATTTATGTGATTGGACTTCCGGCTATTATCATGCAGGCACTGATGTCGTTCATGACATATGGAGTCAATATTATTTTTGGCAGTGTATCACAGACCGCAGTGACTGCATATGGTATTTTCTATAAAATTCAACAGTTTATTTTCTTTGCAGGTTTTGGACTGCGCGATGCCGTCACACCGATGATATCTTTTAATTATGGAAAAGGTGATAAGAAACGTGTGAAGCAGGGCATTTTTTATGGAATATTATATATTGGGCTTGTCATGCTCATTGGTTTGATTGGATTGGAGATTTTTGCGAATCCTTTGATTGGTCTGTTTGACATGTCAAAAGAAACAGAGGATTTATGTATATTAGCGACTAAAATCATTGCAACGGGATTTTTGTTTGCAGGTGGAAATATTGCAATACAGGGGATATTTCAGGCATTGGGTTGTGGTCTGGATTCTCTTGTTGTTTCACTGCTTAGATTATGTGTTGTTGTGCTGCCGCTTGCATGGATATTTGCCAGGTTTACGAATGCTTCCTTTATGATATGGTGGGCATTTCCAATTGCGGAGCTTGTAGCCTTGTTGGTAGCAGTCCGTCTATTGTCACGAGCGATTAAAATATAATGGTAAGGGACCCGTTGGTAAAATACAGTTTTATCCGAAGGAGGTACAGGAACGGGTTTTAGAATTGGAGATGCTTACAAAAGAGCAGTTGAAAAAACAACAGGTTATTTCCGTATTATTGCTTGTAGTGGCAGATATCACATGGGCGAAATATGCCAGCAAGACCAATACGGTTACGATTACAAGTGTAGCAGATTTTCTCTACAAATGGAAGGCATAAAATTATGCGTTTACCGTGATTGCCATGATGATTATGAAATTTGTATGGATGGTCTGAAAATTTGCGAAAAACTTGATTTTGGAGAAGATATTATGCCTTACTCATCTTTAAGCAAATTGACAATCTATCCCATTATGACAAAACTGTCACTTTCCCAGTCACTGTAAAGTCATGTTGGTATTTTATCATAAAGATAATGTAGCATTTATTGAAAAATAAAACTGCATTATCGCAAAAAAATTCTAGCATGAAGTACAAGATGATATTAAAACATGTTATGATGAAAGGGAAAGGAAGATGATTATGGAAATATTACGGTGTGAACATTTGTCAAAAATTTATGGAACCGGAGATACCAGTGTAAAGGCGTTAGACGACATATGCTTTAGTGTGGAAAAGGGAGAGTTTGTATCAATTGTGGGGCCTTCCGGCAGCGGGAAATCTACCCTGCTGCACATTTTGGGCGGTGTGGATAAGCCTAGCTGCGGAAAGGTATTTATCGGGGATACAGATATCCATTCTTTGAAGGAGGATAAGCTTGCTATTTTCCGCAGAAGACAGATAGGTCTAGTGTATCAGTTTTATAATCTTTTGCCGGTATTAAATGTGGATGAAAATATTATACTTCCCCACCTGTTAGACGGCAGGGCAATGGATAAGGAACGCCTTGACCTGGTGTTGGAACAGATGGGTCTTACGGACAGGCGGAATAATCTGCCAAGCCAGCTTTCCGGTGGACAGCAGCAAAGAGTATCCATTGGCAGAGCCCTTTTTAACCACCCGGCTATCGTTCTTGCAGATGAGCCTACGGGAAACCTTGACCGGAAAAATGGAGCTGAGATTATCAGTCTGCTAAGGGAATCCAATCGTACCCAGAAACAGACATTGCTCCTGATTACCCATGATGAGAGCATTGCATTGCAGGCAGACCGGATGATTTGTATTGAAGACGGGCGCATCACCAGGGATGAGAGGATACGTGTGTTGGGAGGTGAGGCGTGATGAAACAGGAGGGAAATGGCAATATCCGTGGAAAAAAGGTGAATATTGTACATTATGTGACGGGAAAGTATATGCGCCTTAATAAAAAGCGCACATTTACTACATTTATCGGCATTCTGTTTATGGTGATGCTGATGACCTGTGTCTTTGTGGGAAAGGATACAGCTATAGATTACCTGCAAAGCCTTGCCTCCATGAAGGAGGGTAAATGGCATGCCGTCCTGTATGATGCGGGACAGGAGGAATTAGAGAAGATTCAGGAAATGGAGGCAGTAACGGGGGCGGCAGCCTCCATGGATATGGGTATGACGGAACTGAACCAGTCGGGAAATCCGGAACGCCCGTACCTGAATATAAAAGCGTATGAAACCCAGTGCTTTGACTGGTATAATATTAACCTTATAAAAGGTCGGCTGCCGGAGAAGGCAGATGAGATTATTGTAAGTGCAGCCTGCTTAGATGACGGGGCAAAGTTAAAAATCGGCGATGTCATTGACGCAGCGCTTTTTGAACGTACCATTACCGGAATCCATAAAAACGGGATGAAGGGTTCAGTGTTCCCATATTATCAACTGGAAATCAAGAGGGGCGAAACCATAACACCCCCACAGAATTTCATGTATCTTGGAAATTATGAGGACTTTCAGGAAAACAGGGAGTATACAGGGCAGGAGAAACGCTATACGGTTGTAGGCTTTATGGAGGTTCCCTTTTATGAGGAGGAAGATGCGGCAGCGTATACAGGGCTTACTCTGTTAGATGAGGAAATGCTTAAGGCAGCGGATAAGTTCAATCTATCCATGCAGTTTGATTTAGATGTTGATTTTGCGCCGGTAGCATATGCGTTATCAGGAACCGGGGAGGAGGACAGGCTGGAATACAATGATTATATGCTTATCTTTTCCGGGGATTCCGGCGATTCTACATTTGACATGCTGGTCAACCTGATGACAGTATTTTTTGTAGCACTGATTATGCTTGCCTCTATGATTCTAATTTATAATGTGTTTAATCTGTCTTTTCAGGAGCGGTGCCAGTATCTGGGTATGCTGTCTTCTGTAGGCGCAACAGCAAGACAGAAACGGAGCAGCATATACTATGAGGCATTCCGGCTTCTGGTGCCGGCACTTCCCGCAGGAATCCTTTTGGGAATGGGGGTTGTGAAGGTCGGGATGCTTTTGTTAAAACCGTTTATCATGCAGTTTATGTATCTGTTTCATTTAACGGATGCGCTGCCGGTGACCCTGTCCGTTTCATGGAAGGCGTTGGCGCTGGTGGTGCTTATCAGTATCGTTACGGTATTTGTTTCTGCATTTCTACCTGCAAGGAAGATTAGTAAAATCGGTGCGGTGGAGAGCATCCGTGGAAACGGAGACAGAAAAAACAAGGTATACAAAATGCAGGAGAACAGCATGAAATGGTTTGGAGCAGAGGGGCTTTTGGCAGGCAGTGTTTTAAAACGGCAGGGCAGGAAGAAAAAAAGCATCAGCCTTGCGGTTATCATTTTCATGGTTATCCTGATTGTAACTGCGTTTGGCTCCGAGGCAATCCACAGGGTGGCTGAAAATAAGAGCGGTGATAATGTGACTGGAGCAAACTTTGAGGAAAATCAGGGAGAACTGGGTTTTTCTCCGCTTGAAGGAATGGGCATAGACTTGTCGAAGGAGGAGTACCGGGAGAGGCGGAAGAGCTATGATGCCTTAAAGGAAGAGCTTGCCGGGGATTCCGGCGTAATCAGAATGGAGCAGTGGTATGACGCTATGTTTGTCGGAATAATTACCGATGCCGGTGTATTCAGCCGGGAGTACTGGGATGCCTGCTATGATATTGTCAGTCAGTTCTATAACGGAGAATATTCCATGGAACAATTTGAGCAGGATTATAAAACAGACATAGGGCAGGATGTGGGCATGATGGCGGTGGATAATGATACCCTTGCCGATATTGCAAAGAAGACAGGGGCAGACTATGAAAGTCTTACTGATCCGGATAAGGCAGCAGCAATCATCATCAACGAAACTTCACTTTCTACGGATAATATCAGTGTTTGGCAGAAGAAGCCTGCTAAATACCGTTACTATGATATTGAACAGATTACGGATATGCAACAGGGGGAGCATTTTGATGTGGGAATTTATTCTGAAGAGGAGGAGGGATATAAGCAGCTTGATATGGAGGTGGCAGGGTTTGCCACTAATGAACAGCTTGCGGGTTATACATCCGTGAAAAGTCAATTTATGTGGCTGATCGTCAGCATTGATACGGCGAAGAAGCTGGCTGAAATACGAGGGGATTATGACTTGGGACAGATTTTTAATGAGTCGGTTAAAATTACGGTAGATGAAGGGCATATGGAGATTTTGGACAGACTGGGAGATTTTGGACTGGGAGAGGGGGATATTTATTTCTATGGAAAAGAATATGCTGAAATAACGATGACCATGACGGATGCGCTGGTGAAAATCGTGGATATTATGCTGATATGTTTTGTCTGCCTGACATCGGTTATCTGCCTGATGAATCTGGGCAATTCCATTGGCGGAAGAATGGCAGATAGAAGGAAGGAATTTGCTGTTATGCAGTCCATTGGAATGACGAGGAAGCAGATGAAAAAAATGCTTATGCTGGAGTGTGGCGGTATTCTGGCAGAGGGAATGGTGATTGCGATAGTGATTGCATTTGCCCTGATGCTGTTAATCCGCCGGGAAATTATTTCCCTGTTTGGATATCTGGCGCTCAGACTTCCCGTTTTACTGATGCTGCTGGCGGTGCTATTTACCGTGGCGGCGGTGCTTATAATTACTCTTTATTCCTTCAATAAGGAGAAGGAGCAGAATCTGCTTGAGAGTATACGGAATGAGAGTGTATGATAAGTTTTTTAGGTGGTTTGTAAGCAAATTTATATAAAATATTATGAAACAGCATCAATAATTTTGATAGGATACTGTCAGATTATGGATGCTGTTTTATATGTATTTAAATGAATATATAATAAAATCATGATACAGGATACAAAGAAAATAGTATTTTATGGTATTTTTGCATTTTACCTTGTTTCACTATATTCATTGCCAGTGCACTGAGTTTACCAGCGATTATGAATTATAATCATGACAATAATTGTTTTGCCATATATAATTTTACAGCATTTCTTCAAATTATATGTTATAATTTGTTATGGTATTCTGGGATTCATTAAAGGCAGGATATTTAAGTTATGCAGGAGAAAGGAACATGTACATGACGGTTTTAGTGGTAGAAGACGACGAAATAATATTAGACGGGTTAAAATATTCCCTGATGCAGGAAGGGTATGAGGTGTTGACGGCGGCAGATGTGGCTGGTGCAATGGCATTGTTGCAGAGTGCCCGTCAGCTTGATTTTTGTCTTTTGGATGTTATGCTGCCAGACGGCAACGGCTTTGAGATTTGCGAGGAAATTAGGAAATCCAGTGAGGTGCCCATTTTATTCCTGACCGCATGCGATGATGAGGTGAGCACAGTACGGGCATTGGAAACCGGTGCGGATGACTATATTGCAAAGCCTTTTCGGATTAGAGAACTGCTTGCCCGAATGAAGGCGATTTTAAGGCGGAGCAGCAGGGAAAACCGCATGGACAGCAGTGTTGTCCGGGTAGGGGATAACGAGGTTAATATGCAGACCGGAAAGGTATACCGCAGTAACGAAGAGATTGTGCTTACCGCCATGGAGTATAAGCTGCTGCTTGTGTTCATCAGCCACCGGGGACAGGTGTTAAGCCGTTCCCAGATTCTTGATTTGATTTGGGACGAGGTTGGGGATTTTGTAAATGATAATACACTTTCTGTCTATGTCAAACGGCTGCGCAGGAAGCTTTCCGATACAGGAGAAAATCAGTTGATTCAGACTGTGCGAGGAATGGGATACAGGATGGATTAGGATATAATACTTATAGATTCACTTGCTTGCAAGGGTGAATCTGTATGTATTATTGAACAAGCTATGCTTGTGATATAATACAGG
>JAIDHZ010000128.1 GCA_029052995.1 Lachnospiraceae bacterium
TTTTTAAATAGTGTGTACATTTGGGGATTTTTCATACTTTAATTCATCTTTCAAAAATTTTATTTGCCATATTAATTTTATTTCTTTTTAACTTTCATTGTCTTCCTAAATCCTGTCTTAGATGTAAATTTCTTCTTATACTTTGACAACATTTTCCCCGGCACCTTAAAAACCGCTTTTTTATGTATACCCTTAAATGCATTTTTCCCGATGTTTTTAAGCTTTGCGGACTTAATGGTAATTGTTTTCAATTTCTTACATCCACAAAAAGCATTAGTGCCAATTTTGGTAACCTTTTCAGGAATTGTAACCCTGGTAATCTTCTTACAACCACTAAATGCATTTGTACCAATGGTCTTTACGTTACCTCCAATTGTAACCTTTGTAAGCTTCTTATCATTTTTAAATGCATTTGCTGCTATGCTTGTAACTTTATATGTTACACCGTCAATATTAACCGTAGCAGGAATTGTTACCTTCGAAGCTGATTTTGATGGTTTGGTATACTGCACCTCAGCGCCGTTCACTTCCCCATTTTCCAGCCTTCCCGAATTGGTAACCTTTACCTTTGCATTATATGCCTCATCAGTCAGGATTGTACCAAGCGGCTTCTGTGTTTTTTGGTTATTTACTACATCTGAGGGCTTTAACGGCTCTTCCTGCTTTTCCGTATCAACAGGTTTTGACGGTTCCTCAGGTTTTTCTGTATCAACAGGTTTTTGCGGTTCTTCCAGTTTAGGAATAACCTCCCCTTTTGCCAACATTATATTACATATTGTGCAGTATTCATCACCAGTATAACCTGCCTGCTCTACTGTTGCTGGTACTGCACTCCTTGTTTCCTTGTGTGGATGGCTGCAGCTCTGTCTTCTGATCTTAACCTCTATAGTTTCTATCACATAATTACCCTTGTCTTCTCCTTTGTAAACCGCAAAAGCGGATACAACTTCCCCTTCCTGCAGCTCTTTTTCCGTGTTCTCCCAAATCCAATTATCCGGTAATGAAACATCCCCAACTTTATTACATGAGTAAGTAACATCCATCTTCTTTTCCGGTACTACAGCGGGAATATCTGCCTTCTGTATAGATGCTATTGCATTATATGCTGTATCATATAAAACATAATTTGCAACTTCATCCCTTAGTGTAACTTCCACCATAACCTGCTTATCTGCCCCACTGTTTTCATCTGCAAATTCACCATATGCAAAATATTCATCAGCAGATAATTTCTCTTCTCCTTCTATATACCCGGAAAATGAAATCTCCGTAACAACAGCTTTTTTGTTTCCATCATATACTTTATTCTCAACGACCGCATTACTGATTATCAATTCCGCAGGAGCAATCCCGATACGGACTACCTCTGAAACAGCACCTTTATAGTTCTCAGTTTCCTCTGTATGTGCCACAATATACCATTCACCGGCATCCTTGGGCAGTCCTTCTAAATACATTTCGGATTCCGTCTTACAATATGAATATGTAATTAATGCCTCTTCCTCAACACCGTTTATAGCCGGAGCTTCAAGTGTTTTTCCATCATACACTTTTCCTTTTGCACCCGAAATACGAATTGACGGTGAAGCCTTCTGAATCTCAAAAGTAATATCCGGTATTACCGTTATATCATAATTATCTGCTGTAAGCGTGCCCTTATTAATTTTATAGATACCTCTTCCTTCTCCCTCTTCTCTCCCAAGAGCACCTGCTATCACATCCTCCGTATCCTCTCCTGCCAGACTGCCGGCAGCTATAGTGTAATTCAGTACCGGATCTTCTTTTCCAAATTCCTTTGACTGCCCGGAATCCGGCGTAATTACAATTGGCTTCTTTTGTATCTGCACAGTAACCTCTGCATTTTGCTCAAAATAATTGTTATCTTTTGAAGCCTTTATCCGGATTTTTCTGCCTGAATCAGCAACATTCTTTACCTCCGGCATGACATTTATCCATGTGTCTCCATCATTCATACTGTATTGCAAAACCAGCCCATCCGGCACATCATCCGGCAGCAGCACTGCATCATGAGACATGCCATCATATATTCCTTTGTAACCGCCAAATTCCAAATGCCGCTCTGCCTTCAAAATTGTAAATTCAGCTGTCGCTTTTGTTGTAGGATAATCAAAATCCGCATCGTTTCTTACCGGCAAAGCCACCTGCACCGTATAATCTCCCGCTTCTGTCGGCACAACTTGGGAATATTCACTGTCTGCTTCATCCTTCTTTTTATACCAAACCGTATAGCCATACTTTTCATCCATATCAGACTCTTTAAGATCCGGCACCCTTGCAGCTTTTACAACAGGAGTTTTAGGTGTGCCTCCATACGTCCAGCCCTCAAGCGAAATTGAAAGCCCCGGGTCTATTATTCTCCTGCAGGAGTCACATACACCATCCTTGTCATTATCTAAATATTCACAATATTTTTTATCAGACAATGCGGGATAAATGAATTCAATATCCTGATTTGAATTCCATTTTCCTGACGCAATATGGCTCTTATTAAACGGAATATTTTTAAACGAACTCGGTATCTCCAATCCTCCTGTTAAAAAGAAATCATAGTATGTTTTTGATTCCTGATCATCCCATGTACAGTCAACGGCATACCAGTTTTCCGCAATCTGTACATAATTCCATGCATGACCTCCACCACCGGAGCTTGAAATCGCCGTTCCGGTAACATACACACAGGGAATATCATAGGCATCGCAAAGAACCTTAAAGCCTCTCGCATATCCTGCGCATACCGTATATATTCCTGAACCAAAATCAGTGTCATCATTATTGCATGTATAAAATGCACTATATGCTGTCTGGTAAGCATTAGACTGTATATTATCATATTCCTTTTTTATTCCACCTATTGTACCTCCCGCTGCACAATAGTTATATGATATATTAGCAGCCAAATAATCATGTATTGCTTTTACTTTATTATATTGTGTACTGATATCTGCCTTATCTATCTCTTCTTTTGCACTATTGACCGCCGTATCCATCTCATCCTTTGTTCCAACATTTGTATACGACAGATTAAATTTGACGTTTGACACAGTTAAATCTACTGTCAGGCCATCTTCTGACTTATTTTTTATTGAATAACTATAACTCCAACTATATCTTACATTCGTAATCCAGCTAATCTCCGGATGGTCATAAACCAGTGCAATCATTGCCGGTGTAATAATATTCCGCAGTTCACTCCGTGCCTTATCATCAGCATTCGTATTCATAAATGTCCTGTTATTAATACAGGTAAGACTATATTGCTCCGAATCAGCCCTGTCTTTATAAATTCCATACAGTTCATCATATACAGATCGGGAATCATCATCCAACTGATTATAATAGCTTTCATCAAATTCTTTTACGTCGGGCTTCAGATTAAACGGCACAAACCATTCTGTAACAACATCATCAACACTTCCAACACCCGGACACACCACGGTTACCTGATTAGCTGTATATTCGGTATTACCGTCCGTTTCTGCCGCATATACACGGTTTATGACTGAACCTTTTAGAATCAATATTCCAACCGCCATTAAAATACAGAAAATCCTTATTTTTCTTTTTAATTTGGTATTCTGTAATTTTCCCATAACAATCCTCCCTGCATTAATCAGCTGTGCATCCCCTCTGTTTTATATCTTGTACCCTAAATTAATATACAAAAATTGGGAGAATTACATCTGTAAACAATAACATTTTTTACTGTTCCTAATATAAAATTTTAGCATATATCAGGCTTTTTTCCAAGTATTTAATCCTGATTACAATACTATGGCATAATTTATTTCGCATAATGTCAGGCTTTTTATCATATTCTTAGAATAAAAGAATATAGTGAATTCGAAATGAAAAACAAATACCTTTTTGCCCTTTCCCTTTTGCTTGGCATCATCGGTCTGTTTACTTTTTACAACCGCTGCGGCAGGCAGGTCGTTACCTCTATAAAAAATAAAACCGTCATTGTTATTGATGTGGGGCACGGAGGTACAGATCCAGGAAAAGTCAGCACTGACGGCATCCGTGAAAAGGATGTGAATCTGCAAATAGCATTATATTTAAAAGATTATCTGATTGCAATGGACTATACGGTTTATATGACTCGGGAAACTGACTGCGGCTTATATGATGAAAATGTTTCCAACAAGAAGACCTCTGATTTAAATAACCGGATTCAGTTTTTCAGCAGCAAAGGAGCAAATTATGTTGTAAGCATCCATCAAAACAGTTACCCTGATCCCTCCCAGCATGGTGCCCAGACTTTTTATTACAGTAGTAGTGCAGAGGGAAAGGCTTTTGCAGAATCTATTCAAAATTCGCTGCTTGCCATGGATGAAACTAATAAACGCACTGCCAAGTCATCAGACAGCTATTATTTGTTAAAACATTCCAAATCACCTGCTGTTATTGTAGAATGTGGATTTTTATCCAATCCCGCTGAAACGGCAAACCTGACCGACCCTAATTATCAAAAAAGACTTTCCTATTCTATTGCACAGGGAATTGCAAAACACCAAAAAGGGCTGTCCGATTGACAGCCCAAATACACATAAATATGTGTGCTCTCATTTTTATTTCTCAGATTTCTCTAAATTCGTTTATTATATATGAGAAGGTGTCGTCGCACCCCCATTTACTTTTTTGTATCACTCCTTTCCATATTTTATGACCTCTGTTTTCTGTGCATTTGTGATATATAACATGGAGGTCTTTATAAATAACACAACGGTTATTTTTTTTCTGAGTCTCATTCTGGAAATTGTTGATATACAGAACCATGAATAATAGAGCATCCGGATCTCGCCTCAAGCGAACTCTATTAAGAAACTCTACATACAATATACTAAAACAAACTTACAAAATCAATTTACAGCCTATGAATTTTTATATTTTTTTAATTTTTATAACTTTTATTTTTGTTTAAATTTATGTATTTTTTATGAAAAGCTTTACTTGTTAAAAATTTATGGTATACTATGTACAC
>JAIDHZ010000129.1 GCA_029052995.1 Lachnospiraceae bacterium
GCATAGAGATACAAAAGACAATTTTATCAATTACAAAAGATTTTATATAGCTACAAAAGATTATTTCATTACAAAAGATTTTATATAGTCACGAAAGATTATTTCATTACAAAAGATTTTATATAATCACGAAAGATTATTTTATTACAAAAGATTTTACATAGTTACGAAAGATTATTTTATTACAAAAGATTTTATATAGTCACAAAAGAAAAAAAAGCAGCATTTAGACGACGTTGGTAAAATTTAAGTCTGATTGCTGCTTTATGTATGTGTATACGATTATTATGCATAAAGGAGTTTTTATGAGTCAGAAAAATAAGGCAAAAAGAAAAAAGAAATATGGTATATTGCGTATATTTATTATTCTATTGGTTATGGTTGGAGTAATAGGTGGTGTACTTATCAAAACAGTATTTCGAGAACAGCTTACAAATGTAACAATGCCGAATACAGAAGCCAATAGATTGATTAGTTATCTAGGACTTTCAGAATATGAATATACGGATAAGCTGGGATCTTCTTTTACATACAGTGCTGCTCGGGATTTGTTAGATGCAGCTTCAGTCCCATATGATAAGACTGAGGTTGCACTTGAGCATATGCCGGGCTTTATGCCGCTTACAAGGGAACAATTTGAAAGCATATATGGTACATTGATTCAGGAATTGGAAATTAACAGATTACAGAGTGTATCTCTTTACATATATGATATTGATCATTCTAATGACAGGAATATTGATGGCATTTCTTATGAGTTAGTTAAAACCAGTGGTGGTGAATATTATATTGAGAAAGACTATGCCATGGATTCCGGTTACATTGGGAAATTAGTCCGGTTATATATATCCAATAATGAGATTATTTTATGTCTTGGGGAAAGTAACGAAACCATAACGATTCGAAATGCATATGTGGCAAAAATTACTGAGGAAAATGGAGAAGAACAGCTGCTTTGCTATATAGACGGAATAATGCAAAGATTTTTGTTGGATGTAAATTCAAAAGAAATGGCAGAAAATGAAAATAGTCTGTGTGATATTATGTTAACTAATAAAGGAGTGACTGGTATTACAAACCACACAAAGGATTTGGTGACTGCAAAAGTAACCGCTTATGAAAATGGAAGTGTTACGGTGGAAGGATATGAGCAGCCGCTTTATTTGTCAGACGCATTTAATGTATATAAGATTAAGGGTACATTGAAAGCAATGCAGTCTGCCGGTACATTAATTGGTTATGATAATGTATCACTTTATATTGCAGATGGTGTGTTAGAGGCTGCATTGATTGCAGAAGATATCCATGAAAAGAATATTAGAGTTGTCTTGAATAACAGTGACTATACCGGTTTGTATCATGATGTGGTAACGATAACCTCGGATACCGATTTTACAGTTTCCTATCAGGATGTTGTCAAGGAATATAAGGCTGGTGACAGACTGGAAATGCGTACCGGTAGTGAGGAATTACAAAACGGCAGTGCGAAAATTATTTCTAAGGAAGAAGACGGGAGAATTGAAATAGCCTCAATTAAGCGGCAGGGAGGGACAGCCTCCTATAGAGGAATTATTGAGCTATCCAAAAGTGATAAAGGTATTGTCATTGTAAATGAGCTTTCTGTGGAAGAGTATCTGTATGGGGTTGTGCCAAGCGAAATGCCTGTTTCATACGAGAAAGAAGCTTTAAAAGCGCAGGCAATCTGCGCACGAGCATATGCATACCGACAGATGGAGAGTGAAAATTATACACAGTATGGTGCACATCTTGATGACAGTATTGCATGTCAGGTATATAACAATGTGGAAGAGGACGAACGTGCTGTTTATGCAGTAGATGATACCTATGGGGTTGTGCCCTGTTATAACGATGAAGTAATTGAATCCTTTTTCTTTTCAACCTCCTGTGGTACCACAAGCAATAACAGTGCTGTATGGGGTGGTAATCCGGAACCTTATCTGTTAGATACGATGGAAACGGAATTAAATGATATGTCAAACTTGAGCAATGAAGAAAGTTTCCGCAAATTTATGGATGGTGAATTGGGTACCGGTTTTATTGAAGCGGATGAACCGTTTTTCAGATGGGATGTGGAATATACAAAGAAACAGCTTGATGATACAATTAATAATCACCTTTATGAGAGAATAGTGGCGATGCCGGATAATATACTGGCTTTGGATGCCGCTGGTGATTACAGTCAAAAAGATATAAAAACTGTGGGAGATGTTGTTAAAGTGGAGGTAACAAAACGTGGAGACAGTGGAATAATAGAGGAAATGGTAATTACCGGAACAGAAGAAAAGATTTTAGTTAAGGGACAGACAAATGCCAGGGCTTTATTAAGTCCGGAACAGGTTGAAATCCGTAAGCAGGATGGCACAAAGTTAAGTGGCTGGACAACATTGCCAAGTGCATATTTTTATATAGAAGAAGCTGGAGAGAATTTTGTTATACATGGGGGAGGTTTTGGCCATGGTGTGGGTATGAGTCAGAATGGTGCAAATAATATGGCAAAAATGGGGTATATGGCAAGAGAAATTATTGAACATTATTACACGGCTGTTGAATTGAAAGATATGTATAAAATGTTAGAAAAATAAAGAGAAAGGAAACTGTAATGGGAAAAGGAGAAATCAGCGAAAGGCTTTCAAAGCTAAAGCAGCTTTACCGTTATATAGTAAAGTTTGGCAAAATGATAAGTGACAACCATACAGCAGCCTGTGCTGCCCAGTCTGCATTTTTTGTATTGTTATCAATTGTTCCACTGGTTTCATTATTGCTTGCTGTGGCGACCTATCTTCCCTTTTCTCAGGAGGATGTATTAGGGGTATTAATGCAGGTTGTTCCCCATGATTTATATGTATATGTAAAGGATATTCTGGCAGATTTGTATGCCAGGGCGGGAACCACTGTAATTTCTGTTTCAGCAGTTGCCATGCTCTGGTCAGTATCTAATGGCATTAAGGCATTGATGGATGGCTTCAACAGTATGTATGGATTAGGGCAGGAAAATGGTTTTGTCAAATCACGCATTATGGCACTTGCCTATGCAGCTATTTCCATTATTGTGTTTGCTGTTGTGTTATCTGTATATCTTATGGTCAGCCACTATTACAAGGTTTCAGTAAGGGATGTGTTTGCAGTGGATGAGTTAGGGACTAAGCTTTTATTGTCGATTCGTTATCTTTTAGGATGGCTGCTGTTTTATTTTTTTATATTGATGCTTTATGTCATTCTGCCCGGTGGTTTTGGTTTGCCAATGGGTAAGGAGGAGCATAGTAACTTAGGTATTCGTATCAAATCCCAGATGCCCGGAGCTGCATTTGCCTCTGTGGCATGGATGTGCATTACGAGAGTGATGGGACTGTATATCAAGCTGTTCCCTAACATTTCGTTTATGTATGGATCTTTTGCGGGAATTGTATTGGCTATGCTCTGGCTGTATTTTTGTATGTACTCTTTATTTATAGGAGCAGTGTCGAACCATTTATTGTCAAAAGGATACTTGACACGGGTGAAAAAAATGTTACAATAAGATGTGTATTCGGCAGGAGAACAGATTATGCCGGAAAAATGATTTCTGATAATGGAAAATAGGTTTAATACAGGCGCTGATGGTGCAAAAGAATAGTATGTTCCCACAGAGAGGAAAAGCCGCTGGCTGGAAGCTTTTTCGGGTTCACATGTTATTTCAATTTCACACCGGAGCTTTTCGGACAGAAGGATTTGCTATTTGAATTTTGCAAAATGACGGATGATGAAGAATAGCAGTTTGGTAGGTTTGAACGGATAATGGACGTTATACATTGGAAAGTGTCAGATGGTGCAGTGCGGATGGTGTTGCATGGAATCTGGAAGCTGGGTGGTACCGCGACAATAGTTCGTCCCAATTTGGGGCGGGCTTTTTTGATTTTTGCAGGCAACGAAAAGCATAATAAAGCTTGTTTAGGAGGAAACAGATTAAGAGGAAGGGATTGCTATGTGGTGCGATAGCGTTAGATATCCTATATGGGATAATGCTTTTACTATATGCCGGGATAACCTATGGGACAAAAAAACGATAAAAAATGAAAAAGGAGATATATCATGAAAGAAAAACTGGAAGCAATAAAAGCAGATGCGCTTTCGAAAATTGAAAAGGCAAAGGATTTGGACAGCCTGAATGATATTAAGGTTGCAATCCTTGGAAAAAAGGGTGAACTGACTGCAGTATTGAAAGGAATGAAGGAGGTTCCTCCAGAGGAACGGCCGGCCGTAGGGCAGATGGTAAACGAGGCAAGAACTGCCATTGAAGAAAAGCTTGAGGCAGAAAAGACGAAGATTGCCCGTATGCTCCGTACAGAAAAAATGAAACGTGAGACCATTGATGTGACGCTTCCCGGTAGGAAAAATATTCGCGGACACAGACATCCGAATCAGATTGCATTAGAGGATTTGGAGCGTGTATTTATCGGTATGGGCTATGAGGTGGTGGAAGGCCCGGAGGTGGAATACGATAAGTACAATTTTGAGTTGTTGAATATTCCTGCCAATCATCCGGCTAAGGATGAGCAGGATACTTTCTATATTAACAAAGAAATACTGCTTCGTACACAGACATCTCCTGTGCAGGCAAGAATCATGGAGCAGGGAAAGCTTCCGATTCGTATTATTTCAGCGGGAAGGGTGTTCCGGTCAGACGAGGTGGATGCAACCCATTCACCTTCCTTTCATCAGGTTGAGGGGCTCGTCATTGACAAGAACATTACAATGGCAGATTTAAAGGGGACACTGGCACAGTTTGCAAAGGAATTCTTCGGAGAGAAGACAAAAGTAAAATTCAGACCGCACCATTTTCCGTTTACGGAGCCTTCTGCTGAGGTTGACATAACATGCTTCAAATGTGGTGGAAAGGGCTGCCGCATGTGTAAGGGTAGCGGCTGGATTGAGATTCTTGGATGCGGTATGGTACATCCACATGTTTTGGATATGTGCGGCATTGATTCAAAGGAATACCAGGGTTTTGCGTTCGGTATCGGTCTGGAGCGTGTGACACTGCTTAAGTACGAGATTGATGACATGCGTCTGCTGTATGAGAATGATGTACGGTTCCTAAACCAGTTTTAGTGAAGCAGAGGTTCCGAGTTTTGCATTGCGATAACATATTAAAGAAAGGAAATAGTAATTATGAATACACCAATATCATGGATTAAAGCCTATGTCCCGGATTTGGACGTGGATGTACAGGAATTTGTGGATGGAATGACACTTTCCGGTTCACATGTAGAGGGTTATGAGAAAAAGGATAAGAATTTAGAGAAAATTGTAGTCGGCAAAATCGAGAGCATCGAAAAGCATCCTGATGCGGATAAGCTGGTTGTATGTCAGGTGGATATAGGAACGGAAACCATTCAGATTGTAACCGGAGCCAAAAATGTAAAAGAGGGGGACAGTATACCGGTTGTTTTAGATGGTGGAAAGATTGCCGCCGCCCACGGTGATGACACGGAATATCCTGAGGGGATTAAGATTAAAAAGGGTAAGCTACGCGGAGTGGAGTCAAATGGTATGATGTGCGGAATAGAAGAGCTTGGTTCATCAAGGGATTTCTATCCGGAGGCACCGGAGGACGGTGTATATGTATTCCTTCCGGATTCAGGTGTAAAGCCGGGGGATGATGCAGTTAAAGCATTGGGTCTTGATGATACGGTGGTAGAGTATGAAATTACATCAAACCGTGTAGACTGTTTTTCCATGATTGGTATGGCAAGAGAGGCGGCAGTTACATTCGATAAACCATTTTATCCTCCTGTTGTTGAAGTGAACGGAAACAACAAAGATGTTAATGATTTTATTAAAGTATCGGTAGAAGATAATAAGCTTTGTTCACGTTATTGTGCAAGAGTTGTAGAGAATATTAAAATCGGTCCATCTCCGAAATGGATGCAGGACAGGTTAAAGGCTATGGGCATCCGTTCCATTAATAATCTTGTGGATATTACAAACTACATTATGGAAGAGTATGGACAGCCAATGCATGCCTACGATTTAGATACAATTGCAAAGAATGAGATTATTGTAAAACGTGCTAAGGATGGGGATACCTTTGTTACCTTAGATGGGCAGGAGCGTAAAATGGACTCTGGTGTGCTGATGATTTGTGACGGTGAAAAAGAGGTTGGAATTGCCGGTATCATGGGTGGTGAGAATTCAATGATTACTGATGATGTAAAGACGGTGCTGTTTGAGGCAGCCTGCTTTGATGGAACTAATATCCGTTTGGCTTCCCGCAGGGTTGGCCTTCGTACGGATGCTTCTGCCAAGTTTGAAAAGGGGTTAGACCCAAATACGGCTTTAGAGGCAATTAACCGTGCATGTCAGCTTGTGGAGGAAATGAACTGCGGTGACGTTGTCGGCGGCGTCGTGGATGTATATCCAAATCCGGTAGTGCCCAAAGTGCTGCCATTTGAGCCTGAACGGTATAATCATCTGCTGGGAACAGATATTTCCAGAGAAGATATGCTTTCTTACTTTAGAAAGCTTGATTTTGTATATAATGAGGCAGATGATGTGTTGACCATTCCTACTTTCCGTCAGGATATCGGCTGTGCCGCAGATTTGGCGGAAGAGGTTGCAAGATTTTACGGTTATGACAACATTCCGGTTTCCCTGCCGAAGGGAGAGGCAACTGTAGGGAAGAAGCCTTTTAACCAGAGGGTGGAGGATGTGGCAAGGGAAATCTGTGAGAGAAACGGATTTTCAGGCGGCATGACATATTCCTTTGAAAGTCCGAAGGTATTCGATAAATTACTGCTTTCTGAGGATGCTCCGGAGCGGGAGGCAATTGTGATTTCCAATCCGTTAGGAGAAGATTTCTCCATTATGAGAACTGTTTCCCTAAATGGTATGCTAACATCCCTTGCAACGAACTATAACAGAAGAAATAAGACGGCAAGACTTTATGAGCTTGGTAACATTTATATTCCTCATGAGCTGCCCCTTACAGAGCTTCCGGACGAAAAAATGAGAATGACACTCGGCATGTATGGAGAAGGAGATTTCTTTACAATGAAGGGTGTGGTGGAAGAGATTTTTGAAAAATTAGGTCTTGCAAAGCAGGTTGACTGTGAACCGGCTAATGATATTACTTATCTGCATCCGGGACGTCAGGCAAGGCTTTACAAGGGCAAATTGGAAATCGGTATCATTGGGCAGGTTCATCCTGAGGTTTGTGATAATTATGACATGAAGACGGAGGCATATATTGCGGTTCTTAATATGGATGTGCTTACCATGCTGGCAAGCTTTGACAGAAAATACGAGGGCATTGCAAGGTTCCCAGCAAGTACAAGGGATCTTTCCATGGTGATGGATAAAAATATTTTTGTCGGACAGATTGAGCATATTATTATAAAGAATGCGGGTAAAATTTTAGAAAGCTGTGAGCTCTTTGACGTATATGAGGGAGAACAGGTTGGTGAAGGTAAGAAATCAGTAGCATTTTCATTAATCTTCCGTGCAAAGGACCGTAACCTTGAGTCCACAGAGGTGGATAAGGCGGTTGAAAAAGTATTAGACGCATTGAAGAAATTAGGTGTGGAGCTTCGAGGATAGGACGAATATGAAATTAAGTGATTTTTACTATGATTTGCCGCAGGAATTAATTGCGCAGGACCCATTAAAAAACAGAAGTGAATCCAGGTTAATGGTGCTGGATAGAAAAACGGGGGAACTTAAGCATAAGCATTTTTATGAAATTATAGATTATCTGAATCCAGGAGACTGTCTTGTGATTAATGACACAAAAGTAATTCCGGCAAGGCTTATGGGCGTAAAGGAAGATACGGGGGCATCCATAGAAGTGCTTCTTTTAAAACGCAAAAGTGAAAAAGTATGGGAAACCCTTGTAAGACCGGGAAAAAAAATGAGAATAGGAGCAAGAGTTTCCTTTGGAGATGGACTGCTTACCGGTGAGGTTACAGATATTGCAGCAGAAGGCAACCGGCTGATACGTTTTGAGTATGATGGTATTTGGGAGGAGCTTTTGGACCAGCTTGGACAGATGCCGCTGCCGCCTTATATTACACATAAGCTTGACGATAAAAATCGCTATCAGACTGTTTACGCAAAGCATGACGGTTCCGCAGCGGCACCCACTGCCGGTTTGCATTTTACTGAAGAGTTATTGTCACAGATTAATGAAAAGGGTGTTGAGGTGGCCCATGTCACATTACATGTGGGGCTTGGTACATTCCGGCCGGTAAAGGTTGATAATATTTTAGAACATCATATGCATTCGGAATTTTATATGGTGGAGGAGGAAGAGGCGGCCAAAATTAATGAAGCAAAGGAGCGTGGCGGCAAAGTGGTGTCGGTGGGAACCACAAGCACAAGAACCCTTGAATCTGTGTCAGATGAAAATGGTATTGTCCATGGTGGAAGCGGAACGACGGAAATCTTTATTTATCCGGGTTATCAGTTTAAGGTGATTGATTCACTGATTACTAATTTTCATTTGCCGGAGTCAACTTTATTGATGCTGGTATCCGCATTTTCCACAAGGGAAAAAATAATGGAGGCTTATGCGGCTGCGGTAAAAGAACGGTATAGGTTTTTTTCCTTCGGGGATGCTATGCTTATAGTTTAACACCGTTTTTTTACATTCGTAAGGTGAAGCTGTATGGCACATTTGTGAGAAAAGAATATTGTAAAGTGAATCTGCATATGCTACAATGCCGATAGACAAAAGGATATGGAAGTTCAATGTGAACGAAGAACGAAATCCCCCAACCGTGTTGCAACACAGTTGAGGGATTTTATTTTTATGCAAAGCCGATGACATTGGAGGAGTTTCAGAAGAAAATGCGGGATTAATAATTGTACGGAAAAAAGAACATAATATTTGAAATTTAATAAAAAAATTTCTTGAGAAATTATAAATAGTCTATATAATAGATATTAGGAGAATAATATAGAAAACGGAGGAAGTAATATAATGTATGGTTTTGGATCAATGATTGAAACACTAAAGAAAAACCCGAAAAAGATTGTCTTGACAGAAGGTACAGACTCGCGTATTTTAGAGGCATCTTCAAGACTTTTGGCGAGTAACTTTTTACATCCGATTTTAATTGGTAATCCACAGAAGGTTTATGATGCCGCAGAGGACAGCGGATTTAACATCCGTGGTTCAGAGATTATGAACCCCGCTGATTTTCCTGAAATGGACAGAATGGTAGAGGAATTTTGTGAAATACGTAAGAGTAAGGGCGTAACACCAGATCAGGCAAAAGAATACCTGATGCAGAATAATTATTTTGGGACCATGCTGGTAAAGATGGGATATGCTGACTGCCTGCTTGGGGGTGCAACATATTCTACGGCAGACACGGTAAGACCGGCATTACAGTTGATTAAGACTAAACCGGGGAACAAATTAGTGTCTTCCTGTTTTATCTTGGTAAGGCCATCTGCAACCGGTGACAATGAGGTTCTGGCAATGGGGGATTGCTCTATCAATATCAAGCCGAATGAGGATGAGCTGGTGGAGATTGCGGAGGGAACGATTAACTGTGCAAGAATATTCGGTATTGACCCGAAGGTGGCATTTTTAAGTTATTCCACAGAAGGCTCCGGTCATGGGGAGGATGTGGATAAGATGCGCAATGCAGCAGCCAAGACCAAGCTTCGCTGTCCTGATGTTCCAATTGAAGGAGAGATTCAGTTTGATGCAGCGGTATCCCCTAAGGTTTCCAAGAAGAAATGTCCGGATTCCGCAGTGGAGGGGCATGCGAATACCTTTATCTTCCCGGATATCAATGCAGGCAATATCGGCTATAAGATTGCGCAGAGGATGGGTAATTTCCAGGCCTATGGTCCAATTTTATTAGGGCTGAATTCGCCAATTAATGATTTGTCCCGTGGATGTACGGCGGCAGAGGTGTATTCCATGGCGATTATCACGGCGGCGTTGTCTTAAAGGTGAAAATGTTCTAAATAAGAGTGGGAAACAGCCACACTATGGCAGAATTGTCATGGTGTGGTTTTTTCATGCAGCAAATGCTAAATCTGACTTGTATTTTTTCGTGTTTATGCTATAATAGAACAAATGTTCGGAAAATAGGAGGGCAGATATGAACATTGTTGAAGATTTATCCGTAGAAGAGAAATTAACCATATTGACTGATGCGGCAAAGTATGATGTGGCCTGCACTTCCAGCGGTGTGGACAGAAAAGGGGAAGCGGGCAGCATTGGGAACGCTGCCGCCTGTGGAATCTGCCACAGCTTTTCGGCAGACGGAAGATGTGTTTCCCTTTTAAAGATTTTATATACCAACGAATGCATATATGACTGCAAATACTGTGTGAACCGGTGCTCCAATGACACGCTGAGAACTTCCTTCACACCGGAAGAGATTTGTGATTTGACCATCCAGTTTTACCGTCGCAATTACATTGAAGGGTTATTTTTAAGCTCCGGTATACGGAAAAATCCAACCCGGACCATGGAGGAGATTTATGTGGCACTTTATTTGCTGAGACATGTACACCATTTCCGGGGATACATTCATGTGAAGGCGATACCGGGGGCAGACCCGCAGGTGATTGAGATGGTGGGAATGCTGGCTGACCGTATGAGCATGAATCTGGAGCTGCCTACGGCAGACGGGTTAAGGGCATTGGCTCCCAATAAGACCAGGAAGACCATTTTAACGCCCATGCGCCAGATACAGCAGGGGATTTATGCAGACAGAACGGAGGGTGGATACCGTCTGGGGATGCAGGGAAGCCTCAGGGAAGATTTGCTGACAGGAGATTTGCAGCTGTTAGAGTCACAGCCGGTAAAGGGTCCGTGCACTGCGCCGCTTGTGGATGTGGAGGAACATTTGCGGCATGTATTGTCCAATTATCAGACCGATAGAACCACATCCCTTAACCGTTTTACAGGGGAACATCCCCGCTTTGTGCCTGCTGGACAGAGTACGCAGATGATTGTGGGAGCGACAGGAGAGAATGATTTTCAGATGCTTCGTGTGGCAGAGGCATTATATCAGAAATTCGATTTAAAGAGAGTTTTTTATTCTGCGTATATCGCTTTGAACGAAGATAACCTGCTTCCGGCGGTGGGTACAAAGCCACCGCTTTTACGGGAACACAGGCTGTATCAGGCAGACTGGCTTATGCGGTTTTACGGCTTTCAGGCGGGAGAGCTGCTGTCAGAGGAAAGGCCGCATTTTAACGTATATTTAGATCCCAAATGCGAATGGGCGTTAAGGAATTTGGAACAGTTTCCGGTGGAGATTAACTGTGCTGATTACCGGATGCTGCTGCGGGTTCCGGGGATTGGGGTGAAATCGGCAGGAAGAATTATTGCAGCAAGAAAAACGGGCAGGCTTACCTTTGAGGGATTAAGGCGGATTGGTGTTGTGTTAAAGCGGGCACATTATTTTATTACATGTAATGGCAGGATGATGTACCAGACAAAGATAGATGAGGATTATATTACAAGAAGATTATTGGAAGTGGACAGGAGGAAAAACTGGGAGCTGGATTATCATGTTACCTTCAGGCAGCTTTCCCTGTTTGATGACAATATGCCCCTTGCGGAATCCAGGGATTATTGACTATGATACAGGTGATGGTGAATTTTCAGTACAATGCACTTTATACCAAAGACAGCTTGGCAATTATCTGTTTATAAGAATATGGAGAAAGGCTATGGAGAATCAGAAAGTATATTTATGTGAGGATACAATAGAGGGAATTTTTACTGCCATTTATGATGCATGGGCGGACAGGGTAGCGGAGGCACAGTTGTCCATACAATGCAGGGAATCCTATGTTCCCCGGCTTTTTACGGATGTTATAGAGGTGGAAACAGATGCTGGCAAGGCGGTGAAGGTAATGCGCTCCGTAAAGGCAAAGCTTGGCTGGAAGGTTTATGATATGATGTATCATGCCGCATTATCCTGTGAAGAGGACAAAATTGATGCGATTTACCGTTTTTTGAAAAAGGGGTTTAAGGTCGGCGCAGGAGTGGCAGATATGAATGGGGAAGCCGTTGT
>JAIDHZ010000013.1 GCA_029052995.1 Lachnospiraceae bacterium
TGTCACCCATCAAGAATCCCCCGATATCGCTGTTCCACCACGGAATGCCGCACATTGCCATAGACAGACCGCTGGTTACACTCTGCCTCAAAGCGTTCCAGTCGGACATGATATCCCCGTTCCACACTGCCGCGCCATATTTCTGGCTGCCCGGATAAGCCGCCCTTGTAAGTGAAATAATCTCCTCCTCGCCCTGCTCCCTCAATCCGTCATAGAACATCTTAACATAGTAATAGGGGTACAGCATTGCCGTCTGGGCGCCGTTTCCCAGATAAAAATGCAAATGACCGAACTGCTGGGGATGTACCTCCGGTTCCGCCTCATCCAGCCAGAAATCCTTAATTCCCTTGTCATAATAATTCTGCTTCACCTTTTCCCACACAAACGACTGTTTTGCCTAATATCCTGCTGACCGGACCTGCCATCTGGTTTCCGGTCACAATTGCCTCTGACCTCACCATACAGCTTATGTATACTTCAATCCTTCCGTTTTTTTCCTGCATGGGAACTGCCTTTGTCACCTGTACACCCATACGGCCTAACCGCTCTCTGATTCGCCCTTCAAAATAATCCACTTTCACAGACTGTTCAGTAATCTCCGACTGAAAAGAAGTAATTATCTCTCCAATCCGCCCAAGCTGTCTGATAAAGTTCCGGCGCATCTCTGCTAACCGGTTACTTTGGGATTCCACTGCATTCAAGAGGGAAATACCATCTCCACTGAGATACATATTACTAAGGCCATTAGGAACTGCATCCTTTCGTTCTCCTTCATGCAATGCAAGCATTTTTTCCATGGCAAGAAATGCCTGTCCAAAATTCTCAATTTTACTTTTTGTAGCTTCCTGTACCAAAAGATCCTGAGAAGGCCTTGTCTCTCCGTCATGCACCATTGCAGAACGCTTCAAAAATCCTGCCGGAACCAGCAAAAATGAAACTGCCACTGCAAGGGTTGCTCCAAGGCATTGTGGCGTCAGCAGCATATCCTCATACAGGAAACCAAGTAAAATATTTCCGGCAAGATACGCAAGCAAAATTCCAACTTTACCAAGCCCCCTCAATAAAATCATAATGCTGGCAAGTAAAATCATTACCGCCAGATAAGAAACTTCATTTAGCTGAAAGGAAAGCACAAGACCTGTTACACTCCCCGCAGCAATTCCGATACTCCCCTCAAAACGGTACACATAATAAACCAGTAAAAAGGAGCATATCAAAAATGTAAGATTAATCGGTTTTGTAAGAACCGGGCAGCCAAACAAACCAACTGCCAGGCATATAAAAACACCTACAAACCGCTCATTACTTGCAAACATCCGGTCTGTGCCCACCCTGAATCCTGCTATGCCCTGCTCAAAAATCAAAGTAAAGCATGCTGCAATAATCCCTTCCAGCAATGCATACACCAAGCTGCTGTCCTTTGCGGTTATCATATACTGATACGGCATGGTAACTGCCCATAACACAATTCCTGTTGCCAGCGCAATCTGAATATTGTCTTCAAAAATCTTTTTTCTGTCAGTACGATTTAGCATGGTAAGCAAGAACAAAAGCACCAAAGAATATTTTACAGCCGCCAACCATTCCATACCGGTAAGCAATCCTAAAACAAGCATGATAAAAAGGCTTATAGAACTTCTTTCCTGTAGATAAGCCGCCATAAAAAATGGTACAACAAAAGGATACATTCCAAACGCCTGACATCTTGCCACTAAAAACGCAAGGATATGTATCCCTGTTCTTTCTATACGATATTGCATAATCTATCCCTCCCTCATTTATGACCAGCTATGCCATCTGCCTGATCTTATATGATTACAGTGGAATAGAATATATAAAATTATCAGTGACCGTTTCTGTCGAATCCCGTCTGCAAAAAACGCACAAACCTATTTGTTACTTGGCTCAATCAAAATCTCATCCGGATATACCAGTCCAAGCTTCTCCCTCGCTACATCTTCCATATATTTTTTAGTCTGCATATATTTCTCAAGAGATTCCAAATCCTTTGTACGCTGCTCCTCGTTTCTCATCTGTTTTTCCAGTGTTTCCTGTTTCTGTGCCAGCTCTTCGCTCTTTCTCTTTAAAGACATTGTACGAACACCGACACACATACAAAAAACAATCACAACAAAAACAATAATAGATAAACCCTTGCTATTCTTTTTCTTTCTTCTTCGTCTTCTATGACTCAATTCTCTCACCTGTTTCTAATGGACTGCTATCTGCTCTTCATTGCCATTTTAACTTGTGACGATACATTTTTCAACATTTTTCTAATATACCTTCTAAAACTGCCTAATGGCTTGCTGCAAAAATGCAAAATTTTTTTCCAGTACGGCACAATCATCTGTGCCAGTTTCAATAGTAATCTGCTAATGGTCAGCATATAGACTAGTACCCCTAAAAACATGCCCAAAAAAGCATAGGCTCTTAATGCACCCCTATTATATCGAAAAAGCGTTTCAAATACCTGCCATGCCGTAAAAAGCCAAAACACTAGATCTTCTATATCAATAATCCAGTCTTTATGACGAATAAACAGTCTTACTATTCTCACTATATCATAAAAAAATGCAAGCCGCATTCCCAACAGCAGGCAAACCCCAAATAATTGAACCTCATCATAAATCAATTCCGCCATATAACCACCTACTTAAACAGGCGGTTAAATAATCCATTTTCACCTTTAATTCCCGGCTTTAAATCAGAATAAGTAAAGGAATCAACTCTTCCGTCTACATCCACCTCTCCCTTATCCAGTGTAAGTTTTGTCACATTCAAATCATTTCCCTTAATCAGCAAAACCCCTTGCTCGGTCTCTAACAAAACTTCATTCGGATCAAATGAAATAACTGCATTTACTCCGGTAATAGTTCCTGCCCCACGATTACTTAATGTCACCTTATGGCCTTTTATAGCTCTCACATCTTCCATGAAGATCCCCCTTTCATACTGCCTAGTCAACGATGTACCAGTATCATTGTATGAAAGTGAAAACCAAAAAATGCATTGCTGCTTTAGAGATATTTGTACATCTCTTTTGCGTCTTCTTTTTTAGTCGATTCCACAACCTGGGTTACCTCAATACTGACATTTTTATTTCCAAACTCAATATCAATCCGGTCACCGGTTTTTACATCTGCCGAAGCCTTTGCTACCCTGCCGTTTATCTTTACCCTTCCTGCGTCACAGGCTTCATTGGCGATGGTTCTTCTCTTTATAATTCTTGACACTTTCAGATACTTATCTAATCTCATAAACTCTCCTTATCATTAATTAAATAAAGGCTGTTGCAAATGCAACAGCCCTCTAAAAATTCTATGCATATTATTCGTTAACAGCGTCCTTTAATGCTTTACCAGCCTTGAATTTTGGATTTTTAGATGCAGGAATCTTCATTGCCTCACCTGTTCTGGGATTTCTACCATCTCTTGCCGGTCTTTCAGCAACTTCGAAAGTACCAAATCCAACTAACTGAATCTTCTCTCCCTTTGATAATTCTTCTGATACCACATCAACAAAAGCCTTTAAAGCTTTCTCTGCATCTTTTTTTGATAATTCGGGCTTCTCAGCCATAGCCGCAACTAACTCTGTTTTATTCATAGGAATAATTCCTCCTCTTAATATATATTATTGCTTTATCCTTGCCACCGTCTTGCAAGTCCTAGCAATAGTTATACTGCTTTGACCTTTGTTTGTCAAGCAAATCCCCATTTTCTTGGATTTTTTGTATAAATTTGTAGAAATTTTTGGAATTCAACTCTTCAAATTCTATTTAAATTGCCTTTTTCCTTTGTGCATTTTCAACATATAAATTCTATTTTCTTTGTATATGTTTTTACCAATACTTTCCACCATTTTTTATTTTTAAACCACATAAGGCTTTGATTTTCCTAGTTATTTACAATTCCTCATAGTTTCCGTACAGTTGCCAAATGACAGCTTTTACTTGTCCACACATTACCTTTGACGTATCAGCAAGAAAACCGCTTTATCCCTCCATCTGCTTTCCTAAGAAGTTTGCGGCAATCACTGCTGCCTTTCGCTCTGTTTCTGTCAACTGATTTTTCCCATCTTTATTCAACACAATGACTGCACCAATCGCATCACCTTCACAGATAATTGTCTGTACAATCTGTCCCTCATAAACATCATCACCTTCACCGGTAATCTGAATATATTTTTTCTCTCCCTTACGCGCCATAATTGCTTCTCGGTCATTAATTGCTTCCTCTAATTCTTTATGAAGTGATTTACCGAGCAATTCCTTTTTTGGCATACCAGAAACCGCAATAATTTGGTCTCGATCCGTTACACAAACCGGATAACCAAGAATCTGAGCCGTAGCATCTACGTATTCCTGTGCGAAAATGCTAAGCTCTCCAATCGGAGAATACTTCTTCAAAATAATTTCTCCGTCCTTATCTGTAAAAATCTCCAGCGGGTCGCCTTCACGAATCCGCAGAGTCCTTCTTATTTCTTTTGGCACAACAATCCTGCCAAGCTCGTCTATGCGTCTTACAATTCCTGTTGCTTTCATGTTATTTGTCAACCTCCATCTTATTGTTTTTCATGATGATGTTAGTATCTGTAAGAAATGGGGATTTATACATTTAATTTGTACTGCGTAATATGCCTTTGTAAAAATACACTTTTCTTTTATCCGATTCAAAGATAACAAAAAGATAATTTTTTGCTTTATACTCATCCATCATAGGCTGTAGGTTTTTCCATACGTTAGGGTCATCTTTTTCTATATTATTCAGACCAAC
>JAIDHZ010000130.1 GCA_029052995.1 Lachnospiraceae bacterium
GACTAAAGGGCTGCTGACGTTTCCACGCCAGAACACAGGTCGCTGTCAACTCTGGCGATAACGGACGATATGTTATCTTTGACTGGTCCCAGAAAGGAACCGAACCTTCAATTACCACCGAATATGCCAATCCATTCCTTACCATTACCGCTCCATTTGTGTTCAGATTACTGGTAAAGAGAACATTAAGATTTGCAAAGTAATCACCAAACCAGCTGGCAAGCTCGCCCTGCACATTCAGACGTCGTGGCAGAATCATGGGCAGTTCCGATAAATCCTTCGCACTAACAGATTCTTTCTTTGCAAGTTCATCATCCGGCCGCATTAGCACAATCCACTTTTCCCTCATATTCAGACGGATAAACTCATATTTCTCAATATCCACTGGTTCCAGCAAAAGTCCAATATCAATCAGGCCTTTATCCATCTGCTCCTTTACCAAATCTGCTGTTGCCGTAAAAATATCATAGCTGACACCGGGATGCTTTTTGCTGAAATCCTCAATCAGTTCTGACAAAATCTGAACGGAGGCAAGTTCCCCGCAGCCTATTGTGATTTTTCCTTCAATCTGTTCTTCCTGCTCCACCAGCTCCTTTTCCGTATTATCCACAAGCTGTAATATTTCCTCTGCTCTCCTTCGGAGCAGCATTCCCTCATTTGTCAGGGTAATTTTCCTTGTACCTCTGTGAAACAACCTGACTCCAATATCATCCTCCATCTGAGATAACTGGCGGCTTAATGTGGGCTGCGTAATGTGGAGCACATCGGCAGCTTTTGTAATGCTTTCTTCCCTTACCACGGTAAGAAAATATCGAAGAACCCGGATTTCCATAGGCACAATTCCTCCTCTTCGTTGTTTTATTTCATTATAACAAAACAATGCCCGAAAGACAATAATACTTATGTTTATTGCCTTTAGAGCATTGCCTCGCAATATCTCATTTTTCCTTACAATATATATCTGTTTCTACAGAAATAACCATAAAAAAGGGTATCCCAAATAAATGGAATACCCAAACACGTTCTCACTATTATTTAATATCTTTCATCCAGACCGATATGTGCCATTATGGTATTGCAGATTTTTTTATCCAGTCTGATATGATTGGCAATCATGCCATCGCTTCCCCTAATTCCTTCACGTTTTCTATTTCTTCTATTTCATCATCCGTCAAATCAATATATGGCAAAATTTTCTTTATTGTCACATTCACTTCATATAACTTGTGGCGTTCCTCAATTCCCTGCACTGTGATAGGTTCCCGGACTGGTCACACGATCATAGATGTAATAATTCTCCGGTTCCTTATCGGTATTGGCATCCAGATTCATCTCAAGTGCCTCATCCATTGTAATCGTACAGGCATCAATAAAGTTCTGATCCTCTATACTCTTATAACTATAGTCTTCCCTATACTTTATATAATTGAGAATATCTGACTTCCATGTCTGACTTTCTGAGTCATAGCGATACATCATAAAACCACTCCACACGCCTGTCTCAGTATTGTATTGGCTTACCTTGTCCATGGTATTGTAATTATAATAGTAAGTCTTCCCATCATCAGGAAGCTTGATGCTTACATCTTTCATTATAATGGATGGCGACTCCGTCTTGACGGTATCCTCGAATTTGGCACCCGGATAATAATACTCCCATTTGTTAAAATACCTTCCGTCATACCACGCATTTGTAAAATGTCCGACTGCTCCCCAGCCCTGTGAACCCTCACCGGTGCTGCCATCATCATACATAAATGTATAGCCGTCTGCACTTCCTCCAAATATCGAGGTAAGTAGAGTAAGCTTTACATAGCTTCCCTCTTTACCAACAGTCTGCCGAACAGATGCCCATGTGAGCTTAGGCTGATCCGTAGGTTCTTCCGAAACTTCCATTGTGCTGTATTCTCGAATCATTGCTGAGACGTCCTTTAGGTTACGCTTCATGTAGGCATCCTCATTGGAACCGTCAAATGAATACCAATACTTGATTTGATTGGCATTAATTCCCTGTCCGACGCCTGTTCCCTGACCGCCATACGATTGGGTTTCACCGTTATAGGTTACATCTACAAGATAATGTGCCGAAGAAGACCACTTAACGGTCACTGTGCTGTCAAGTTCCTTAGCAATAGACATCATAACAGACGGAAAACCTATAGAGTCATATTTCATTGGATACAGCGCTGATATGAGCATTGACTTGCTGTCAGCCCTGTAATATGGACTCTGAATATAAAAAGCCTGATCCACATGTGGCGAAGTTGAAAGCCCATAGTATGGCGCTGTTGTACTCTTTTTCTGCTCGCCCAGCACGTATACACCGCTGTATAGACATTCACTGCTAAAGCCACTCTGAATTCCTGATAAATTATCAAAATACGACTTGCTACTGTCTCCGTAAGTTGAGATCAAATAATCAACAACATTCTTAAGCTCGGCAACCTGAACCGTGACCGTAGTATTCTTATATTCATAGTCTTTTTCCGTGGTTGTCTCACCTGTTGTCATATTGTAGACCGAATGTGTTCCTGTCACTTTTCCTAGCTGAAGCCTTAATTCTCCGCCATCCGTTGCGGATCCTGTTGCAATATATCCTCCCTTAACCCTCTTTGTCTTGCTATTCTCGTATTTTACATCCGAAAAAACGGTATCAGTCGGAGTTACACTTCCTGTCTCACCCTTATTCGCATATTTTGTCTCCTCATCCACAAACCGGAATGAGTCAGGATCCGGATTATCTGTCTTGATGTAAAAATAAGAATTAAATGGTGCCATAAGCGGAATCACCTCATAGGAATATCTCTCCACCTCTGACTTTTCCTCTGTTTTTTCCTCTGTCTTTTGCTCTGTTCTTTCTTCTGTCTTTTGCTCTGTTCTTTCTTGTGTCTTTTCCTCTGAATTTTCCTCTGTCTTTTGCTCTGTTCTTTCCTCTGTCTTTTCTTTGATCTTCTCTAATTTATCTTTGTCAACTGCAGTGTCCTCAAATGCACTGTCATCTATTTTCTTAAGCTTTTTGGCATTGTCAAGATTTATTTTCTTGAGTTTTATGCAGCCTTTAAAAGCCTTCTTTTCAATTGTTTCAAGCTTAGAATTCTTTGGTATCACTATCTCTGTCAGTTTCTTATCTTCTGCAAATGCCGACTCGCCAATCGTCTTTACAGCCTTTCCGATCGTAACCGTCTTAAGATTCTTACATCCTGAAAACGCATTTTTCCCGATGGAGGTGACATTATCTCCAACTGTAACCTTGGTAATCCTTTTGCTGCCCTTGAATGCATTATTTGCTACAGCCGTCACCTTATAGGAATATGTACCCTTATTCTTCCCACTCTTTGACTTAATCTTTACACTCTTGGGTATCACAACCTTCGTAAGCTTCTTCTTGGCATTTGCAGTTAATCCCACAACAGACACAGTACTCTTTTTCTTAGACACCAAAGTGACCTTATACACATAATTGCCCGAAGTGACCTTCGATCCCTTCTTCACGGTCTTAACCGTGACCGTCTTTGTTGCCGCACTCACAACAGGTGCTTTTCCAATACCTATAAGACTCCCTGCTAATACAGCTAGAAACAGAAAAACGGTTACCTTTTTAGAACAAATTCTCAAATTACCCATATGCGCAACCTCCTTCACTTTTTTTCCCTCCACGCAGTTCATATGCTTATTATACCACATTTTTCAGGTATGTCATTTTCCTTTTTTAGACATTCCAAACATAAAAATATCAGCTTTTTTCTGCACTATTATCATTTCTGCCTTAACATTTCTGTGATAATATGACATCCATTTCATTCGCCTATCACGTAATTTAGAATATTAATTCCGTAATTGCTTCTAAAAAACTTTACCAAAACATTACCATTTTATGTCTACTGTAATTCAGTCATAAACCTGTGTATTATATATTCTCTGCAATATCCAATGCTGACAAAGTCTGCGGTTTTGCGTACACAGATTAAATAACGAGAGGCTAAAGCCTCCCGTTATACATTAACTTTATATACTGAAATATTCAATATTCAAAATCACTTATCTCTTATCTCACTGTGGAACTCCTGTAACGATTTCACTGCAAGCTTTCCTTCGCCCTTTACGGTACAGATTCCGTCAGCAGCTGCCTTTGCTGCCGTCATGGTGGTAAAATAAGGAATACGGTTCTTAATGGCTGCCTTGCGGATGTAGCTGTCGTCCACTGCACTCTTCTTTCCAACCGGCGTATTTACAATCAGGTCAATTTTTCCATTACTGATTTTATCTAAGATATTTGGTCTTCCCTCATTAATCTTGGCAATCTTTTCTGCCGGTATACCTGCCTGCACAATGCGGTCATAGGTGGAACCGGTTGCAATTATAGAAAATCCTGCCTTGTTAAAGCCCTTTGCAACCTCCAACAAATCCGGCTTATCCCTGTCACTGACACTAATTAGTACTGTGCCCTCCGTAGGAAGCTTACTCTGGGTTGCCTCCTGCGCCTTGATAAATGCCTCTCCAAAGCCTGCAGAAAGCCCTAACACTTCTCCGGTAGAACGCATTTCCGGTCCAAGTAACGGGTCAACCTCAGGAAACATATTGAACGGGAACACGGCTTCCTTTACACCGTAATGCGCAAATTTCTTTTCCTTCAAGGAAGTTATAGGCGATGATTTTCCTGTCAAATCTGCTGTCATAATCTCCGTTGCCAGCTTCACCATGTTAATGCCGCATACCTTGGAAACCAACGGCACAGTCCTTGATGCTCTCGGATTTGCCTCTAACACATAAACCTTTCCATCCTCAATAGCATACTGCATATTCATCAGTCCTACTACATTCATTTCCTCCGCAATCCGTTTTGTATAATCCTTAATTGTTGCAATCTGTTCCTCGGTAAGATTCTTCGGCGGCAGTACACATGCAGAATCTCCCGAATGCACTCCGGCAAGCTCAATATGCTCCATGACACTCGGTACAAATGCATTAATTCCGTCACTGATGGCATCTGCCTCACACTCCGTTGCATGGTGGAGGAATCTGTCAATCAGAATCGGGCGGTCAGGGGTCACACCAACCGCTGCTTTCATATAGTAAGACAATGCTTCACTGTCGTATACAACCTCCATGCCACGTCCACCGAGCACATAGGAGGGCCGCACCATAACCGGATACCCGATTCGGGCTGCAATGGTAAGTGCCTCCTCTGTGTTGACTGCCATGCCTGATTCCGGCATCGGAATGTCCAGTTTATCCATCATTGCCCTGAACAGATCTCTATCCTCTGCAAGGTCAATGGTTTCCGGTGTTGTTCCTAAAATATTGACACCTGCCTTTTTCAAATCTGCCGCTAAGTTAAGCGGTGTCTGCCCACCAAACTGTGCAATTACACCTACCGGATTTTCCTTTTCATGAATACTTAACACATCTTCTAATGTCAGTGGCTCAAAATAAAGCCTGTCAGATGTATCATAATCCGTGGAAACCGTCTCCGGGTTACAGTTGATGATGATGGTTTCAAAGCCCAATGCCTTTAATGCCTTTGATGCGTGTACACAGCAGTAATCAAACTCAATACCCTGACCGATACGGTTCGGACCTCCGCCTAATATCATAATCTTTTTCCTGCCGTCACTCTTATCAGCACAGTCTTCTTTTATATTATAGCTTGAATAGTAATATGCAGCATCTTGGGTTCCACTTACATGGACGCCCTCCCATTTTTCCACAATACCATTGGCGATTCTTACCGTCCGGATATCTTCCTCCGGTATCTCTAAAATCTGGCTAAGATATTTATCAGAAAATCCATCCTTCTTTGCCTGTTCCAAAATAGGGATTGCTGGAATCGTGCCTGCATTTTTCCTTAATTCCTGCTCCTCTTCCACAAGTTCCTTCATCTGCTCAATAAAATAGTGCTTTACCTTGGTGCGGTTATAGATTTCCTCTACACTTGCACCCTTTCTCAATGCCTCATACATGACAAAATGTCGTTCACTACTCGGAGTATTTAACATGGTAAGCAGCTCTTTTAACGACTTTTCCTCTAATTTTACCACACAGCCCAGTCCATAACGTCCGTTTTCCAGACTGCGAATTGCCTTCTGGAATGCCTCCTTATATGTCTTGCCGATGCTCATTACCTCACCAACTGCACGCATCTGGGTACCCAGCTTATCCTCTGCACCCTTAAATTTCTCAAATGCCCAGCGGGCGAATTTGATAACCACATAATCGCCATCCGGTACATATTTATCCAGCGTTCCATACTTTCCGCAGGGAATCTCATCTAAGGTCAGTCCGCTTGCCAGCATGGCAGATACCAGCGCAATCGGAAATCCGGTTGCTTTAGATGCCAGGGCAGAGGAACGGGATGTTCTGGGATTAATCTCAATGACAATAATTCTGCCCGTCTCCGGATCATGGGCAAACTGCACATTAGTTCCGCCAATTACTTCAATGGATTCCACAATCTTATATGCCTGACGCTGCAGCTCCTTTTGTACATCCTCGGAAATCGTCAGCATTGGCGCAGAGCAGAAAGAATCTCCGGTATGCACGCCAAGAGGGTCGATATTTTCAATAAAACAGACAGTAATCATATTATTTTTTGCATCTCTTACCACCTCAAGCTCTAACTCCTCCCAGCCAAGCACGGACTCCTCCACCAATACCTGTCCGACTAAGGAAGCCTGTAAGCCTCTTGCACACACGGTCTTTAACTCATCCACATTATACACAAGGCCACCGCCGGCGCCGCCCATGGTATAAGCAGGACGAAGAACAACCGGATAACCCAGCTCCTCTGCAATGCCAAGGGCCTGCTCCACGGAGTAGGCAACCTCACTTCTTGCCATCTCAATTCCCAGTTTATCCATTGTCTTTTTAAACTCGATACGGTCCTCACCACGCTCAATGGCATCCACCTGAACACCGATTACCTTGACTCCATATTTATCCAAAATTCCTGCTTTATTTAATTCGGCACAAAGGTTCAAGCCTGACTGTCCGCCAAGGTTCGGCAGTAATGCATCCGGTCTTTCCTTTTCGATAATCTGCTCTAACCGCTCCACATTTAACGGCTCAATATAAGTAATATCCGCCGTTTCTGGATCCGTCATAATCGTTGCCGGATTGGAATTCACAAGCACGATTTCATACCCCAAATTCTTTAAAGCCTTGCATGCCTGGGTGCCGGAATAGTCAAACTCACATGCCTGACCAATGATAATTGGACCGGAACCGATAATTAAAACCTTGTGTACATCATTTCGCTTCATACTCTTTACCTTCTCTTTCTTATTATATTTAACCAGATAGCCATTCTATCCGATACGGTTTCGTAGCTTTTACCTCAAAACTTTCTGACATATAAAATATCTCGTTTTACAGTCTACGCTTTTTTTCTTTTCTTTGCAGCCATCGCCGTCTTTGTCGGCTTTTTGTAAAACTGTGCTGCATAATCAAAACAGCTTTTTAGCTGATACTGATTGTTAAGCCCTCTCACTGCCTCAGTCCGCTTCCTGATATAGTCCTCTAACTTTTGCATGTATTCCTCTTCGGTGGTCGTACCTTCGGATACATAGGAAAGTCCCTTTTCCCAGCTTGCTGTAAGCTCTGGATTCAACAGTGATTTGATGGAAAATGCCACCACGTCATGTATCATTTCACCCATTTGTGTGGGTGTAATAATCTGTGTTTTTTTATTCAAATCAAGATACTTGTTATTTACAAGCTTCTTGATAATCTCAGCTCTCGTTGCTGAGGTGCCGATTCCGCTGCCCTTAATCTGTGCACGCAGTTCTTCATCCTCAATAAACTGTCCTGCATTTTCCATAGCAAGAATCAGCGTTCCTGAACTGTAGCGTTTCGGCGGTGAGGTTTCCCCCTCCTTGATATCAAAGCTGCTTATGGAAAGCTGCATTCCCTTTTTAAGCTGCATGGCAGCCTCCACCATTTCTTTTGAGTATTTACCTTCTTCCTCATCCTTTTGTTTTCCAAAGGAATAGGATGTAATTGGAAGATACCCCGGGTCCGTCAGCACCTTAAAAGTTGCAAACAGCTTTTCACCGTTTCTGTCAATGGTAAGGGCAAGTTTTTGATAAACCGCCGGCGGATAAAAAATGCTAAGAAAACGCCTTACAATTATCTCATACACCTTACGGGCAGTGTCATTTAATCCTTTCAATGCACCTAAACCCTGTCCCGTAGGAATGATCGCATAATGGTCTGTTATCTGTTTATCATTCACATATCTTGTCTTTGCAATTCCTTTGTGCATGCTCTTTTGCAAAATGTTATCTGCGTAATCCTTCACGGCTGCAATATTTAAAAGACCGGATATATTCTTATGTATTTCCTTACTGACTGCCGTTGACAGCACTCTGGCATCCGTTCTCGGATAGGTCACAAGCTTTTTCTCATAAAGCTCCTGCACAATCTTAAGGGTCTGGTCAGGACTGATTTTAAAAAGCCTTGAACAGTCATTTTGCAGCTCTGCCAGATTATAAAGCAGCGGTGGATTTTTGTTTTCTTTCTTTTTTTCAACCTTGTCTATGACAGCCATCACAGCATTTTCCCCTCGAAAACGCCTGATGCCTGTATTTCCATTATCGGGGTGTCTGCTGTCAGAATCGCTTTGTCCTGCCTCTGACCGGGATGCAGTCCTTACCGCAGAAACTGCCTTGTCACCAGACTTCTGCATTTCTGTCCCACTTACCTCTGCCACAGCCGCATCCTCTATGTCAAGCAATTCGGCAACTAATTTTCTGGCATCCTTTTCCGCTTTGAAACCATTTTCTTTATAAAGTAACGGGGAATTTGCATATTTTGTCCCCTCCACTGCCCGCCATTCTGCCTCAAAGGTTCCATCTGCCAAAGTAATATTACCAAGCACTCGGTAAAAGGGGGTTTTCACAAACTGCCGAATCTCCCGCTCACGCCTTACAATCATGCCCAGCACACAGGTCATAACCCGCCCTACAGATATGACACAGCGGTCTGTTCCAAGATAATTTTTCACTGTATAGCTGTATTTCAATGTCAGTATCCGCGAAAAATTAATACCCATAAGGTAATCTTCCTTGGCTCTCAAATACGCCGATGCGGAAATATTGTCATACTCATGTAAGTCTTTCGCTTCCTTAATACCCCGGAGAATCTCTTCCTCCGTCTGGGAATCAATCCAGACCCTTTTTTTATCCTTTGAGTCCGGCACCTGTGCCATCTGGTCCACTAAGCGGTAAATGTATTCTCCCTCCCGCCCGGAATCGGTACAGACATAGATGCAGCCCACATCCTCTCGGTTCAACAGACCCTTTACAATATTAAACTGTTTCGACACATCTCCGATTACCTGATACTTATATGTCTTCGGCATAAATGGCAGGGTTTCCATGTTCCATTTTTTGAGCGCCGGGTCGTACTCCTCCGGATAGCACATGGTCACCAAATGCCCTACACACCAGGTCACAATAGTATCATCAGATTCAATATATCCATCCCTGTTGCCGCCGCTTACTTTTAATGCCTTGGCAAACTCCCTTGCAACGCTGGGCTTTTCTGCTATGTATAAATTTTTCAAATGCAATACCTTACTTTCTTAAATTTCACAAATGCATATCTATTCTATTTTACCTTGAATCCTTGTTTTTGTAAATATAAATCCGCTTGAGTTTCCATAGATTTATCCACAACCCCTTGCTTTTACCTGTATCATTATAAAGAACTTTGAAAAAATGTCCAAAATATAAAGAGGAGAAAACTCCAAAGAATTTTCTCCTTTAAACATTTAATTTTATTCCATCAATCCACTTTCGGTAACAATTCCATTTAGAAATGCTTTCATTTAAAGAAGGATAATATTAAGACATGCACTTAAAATCCAATAAATGATAAACAAGATATTCACACCAATCACAATCCATGAAAAAACATTCGACTTTGACTTGGTACAATTTGGGATGGTAAAAATCAATGATATAAAGATGTCTCTTATAAACATCTCCTAGCCCACGAGACCGAGG
>JAIDHZ010000131.1 GCA_029052995.1 Lachnospiraceae bacterium
GATTATATGGTAGTAAGGAACTGTTCAAAAATAACTTTTAATATTGCTTGTCTTTTTCTTTGGGAGCACACTATTTAAAAGTTATTTATTAACAGTTCCTAACGATTTCTTCTATGCTTTTTAAAAAGTAAAAAATTAGTAGATTTTTCCGTTTGTTTTGTGTATAATGCATATATAAATTGCAATATTTATGCTGATTTTTTACACATATAGTTTTAAAACCCAATTTATGCTTCTATTATTCTGCTTAGCAGCATATTCTGTTATAATAATGGCTGGGAGAAATTATGACATTTATTGACCTAAAGCAAAAGGAAGTCATTAATTGTAAAGACTGTAAACGCATTGGATGCGTTGCGGATGTGGATTTTGATCCTGAATGTGGTAAATTATGTGGCTTGATTATACCGGCACCAGTGCATTTCTTTTCCTGTTTTGGAAAAAGTATCCGCTATTATATACGTTTTTGTGATATAGTCCGTATTGGACCGGATATTATATTGGTGGATGTAAATTTGGATGATGCGGTTATGAGGGATGATTGTTAAACAAAAGCATTCCTATAAAGAATAAAATTTGGAGGAAATACATATGAAATGTCCATTTTGTGGAGAAGATAGCACAAGGGTAATTGATTCAAGACCGGCAGATGATAATAGTTCAATCCGTAGAAGAAGAGAATGTGATGACTGTGGTAAGCGTTTTACAACCTATGAGAAGGTAGAATCTATTCCATTGATTGTAATTAAGAAAGATAAAATCAGGGAGGCATATAACCGTTCTAAAATTGAATCCGGTGTATTTAAATCCTGCCATAAGAGGCCGATTTCTGTAGATGAAATCGAAAGGTGTGTTGATCGTATTGAAACAAAAGTATTTAACCTTGAAGAAAAAGAAGTGGAAAGTACGGTTATCGGAGAAATTGTTATGGATGAATTAAAAACTTTAGATGAGGTAGCTTATGTTCGTTTTGCCTCTGTATACCGCGAATTTAAAGATGTGAATATTTTTATGGATGAGTTGAAGAAGCTGTTGAAGTAATTTGAACTGATAAACATATTATTAAAAAATAAGCAATGAAAAAATCATTGCTTATTTTTTATTTATAGAGTAAAATATGTTTGTTCGTACTTGAAGATGGAATAGGAGTTTCCATGTATAATAAAGTTTTAAGTGGCTCTCTGCACGGAGTTGAAGGAAGACTCATTACAGTTGAAGCCGATGTAAGCGAGGGCCTGCCGGTATTTAATATGGTAGGTTTCTTAGCATCTGAAGTTCGTGAGGCGAGTGATCGTGTTCGGACAGCCTTGAAAAATTCAGGCTATTTTCTTCCACCCAAACGTATAACAGTTAATTTATCCCCTGCTGATGTAAGGAAAGAAGGGTCTGCATTTGATTTACCGATTAGTATAGCACTGCTTGCAGCATATGGGTATATAGCTGAAAAAAGCATCAGTGATATTTTAATAATCGGAGAATTATCTTTAAATGGTGATGTAAGAGGAGTCAGGGGTATTTTGCCGATTGTGGATTTTGCCCGCAAACAAAATATCAGTAAAATCATCCTGCCTTATGGCAACCGAAAGGAAGCAGCTGTTATTCCGGATATCCAAATCTATGGTGCCAAAAATTTGAGGCAGGTAGTCGAACATTTATTGGAAAACAAGTGTATTGAGCCGGAAAAATGGAATGGTTTTTTACCTGGGAAACAGGGATTTTCTATAGATTTTTCTGATGTGAAAGGG
>JAIDHZ010000132.1 GCA_029052995.1 Lachnospiraceae bacterium
CTTCAAATTCTCCTTGATAATACGGTGAATTTGTAAATCCGGATACCTTCTTATAGGGGATGTGAAATGGCAGTAATACTTTGCAGCTAATCCGAAATGTCCACTGCATTCCGGCGAATATCTAGCCTGCTGCATTGTCCTTAAAGTCATCCTGCTTATAAATCCCTCCTCCGGTGTTCCCTCCAGCTTTCTTAATAATTTTTGAAACTCCTTCGGATGAATTTTCTCCCCCGTACTTTTAAAATAATATCCGAATTCTGCCATAATCCTGCTTAATTTCTCAACTTTCTCTGGATCAGGCTCCCCATGTGTACGAAACTCAAATGGCAGTTCCTGCCAATAGTAATCTTCAGCAATAGTTTCATTTGCCATCAGCATAAAATCTTCAATTATTTTATGTGCCGGATTACGGTCATAGGGTCCTATTTTGACAGGCTCTCCATCTTCTGTCAAATATATTTTGGATTCGGGAAAATCAAAATCAATAGAACCTCTTTGCATTCTTCTTTCCCGAATTAAAGAAGATAATTCCATCATATTCCAAAAGAAATCTATGTCATCTTTATACACATCCAAAATCTGTTGTCCCGAAACTTTCGTTCCATCATTCAGACAAACAGAAATTGCATCCGGCGAAACATTCTCTTCGCTGCAATATATATCGCCATAAACCAAATGCCGGTTAAACGCATGCATTTTTAAAATACCGTCCACCTGATTATAACTCATTCTTTCATCCACATGAATTACAGTTTCTGCTATCCTATGTCCAATCAATTTGCCTGAAAAATCAATATCCATAATACAGGATAATGCCAACCTATCTTCACCTGCATTTAGAGAACAAATACCATTAGACAATTTGTGTGGCAGCATAGGAATCACCCTGTCAACCAAATACACACTTGTTCCCCGCAAAAGCGCTTCTTTATCCAGTACAGAGTGTTCTTTCACATAATGTGTCACATCTGCAATATGAACACCTAACTGATATCCATTTTCATTCTTTGTTAGTGTTATTGCATCATCTAAGTCTTTTGCATCCTCACCATCAATAGTTACTGTTTTTACAGTTCGCAAATCCAGTCTGCCGTCCATTTCTTCAGTAGAAACCGTCTCCGGAATCTGCTCTAAATATGCCATTATCTGATCTGAAAATTCCATCGGCAAATTATAAGCTTTTACAATTGATAAGATGTCTGTTCCTGGATCATTTACATGACCCAGAATTTCGATTACTTTTCCCTCCGGATTATGATGTTCATCTCCATAACTTGTCAGTTTAACAACTACTTTATGTCCGGTGACTGCACCCATGCTGTGCTTTTGTGTAACATATACATCATTTACAAGTTTGCGGTTATCAGGAATAACAAAACCATATTTCTTATTTTTTTTATAATAACCAACAATTTCATCATTGCCATGTTCTAAAACCTTGACAATCTGAGCTTCCCTTCGTCTGCCTGCCGGTGTTTTAGTACATTTTATCATAACCTTGTCATTATGCATTGCATCCGCCACAGCATATTCCGGAATATAATAATCCTCTTGCTCTCCCTCAACGGAAACAAAACCAAAACCTTTATGATGCCCAATAAATGTTCCAATCTTCGTAAATTCAGACAAAGACTGGTATTTCCCCCTTTTTGTCAGTATTACTTTGCCTTCTGACACCAGCTCTGCCAGCACCTGCCTAAATTCCTCCCTTTCACCGGAAGGAACCTGTAACAAATAAGCTAATTCTTTCTGCTTTAAAGGTTTGTAATGCCGGTCAGAAATCAGCTTCAATATTCTTTTTTTACGTTCTTCATAATTCGACATATACTCACCTTCCATTATCAGTATAACAATATATCTTTTATAAAATATCAAAAAACACAAATTTGCCAAGCTTTTGTTCCTAATGCCGTCGCAAATTTGTGTTTTTTACTATCCGCATACCAAGTAAGATAGTTTTCGTTATTAGTTTAAAAACTTAGAACTAATCAGCAAAGATAATGCCAAAAATAATACAACAAAAATTGTTGTAGCCAACACCTTAATGCCTTCTTTTGAACGACCTTTATTCTTACTCCAATAAGTATCACTGTTAGAAGCGCTTCCTGCCAGACTCCCCAAACCATTATCCTTGGATTCCTGACATAAAACTAATATAATAATTGCAACGCATATAAGCATAAATATAACTGTAAGTGCTGTCTTCATAAAAACACCTCCTATTCCGAAAAAACTCACTAATCGGCATTATAGCACAATGTTTTTATTATAGCAAGAAAAAAATACAAATACTTATCGCAAACAATATTTTGATACCTTTCCAAGTTCAGCCTCGATTTTTAGTAGACGGTTATACTTTGCAGTTCTGTCACTCCTGCATGGCGCACCGGTTTTTATCTGTCCCGAGCCCACAGCTACAGCCAAATCTGCAATAAATGTATCCTCTGTCTCGCCGGAGCGATGACTTATAATAGTCTTATACCCTGCATTCTTTGCCATTTCTATAGCTTCCATTGTCTCAGTCAGTGTCCCAATCTGATTATATTTTATCAAAACCGCATTAGCAATTTGATTTGTAATCCCTTCAGTAAGTCGTTTTGTATTTGTTACAAATAAATCATCACCAACAAGCTGCACCTTATCACCCAGTCTGTAAGTTAGCAATTTCCAGCCCTTCATATCGTTTTCTCCAAGTCCGTCTTCAATAGAACAAATTGGATAACGATTTACCAAGTCCTCATAATACTGCACCATCTCTTCCGCATTACGGTAAATATCTTTACCTGCCATCTTACTTTCTCCCTGAAAATAATAGAGCTCCGAATTCTCAGAAGAAAGCTCTGATGCTGCTGCATCTAAAGCAATCTGCACATCAATTCCCGGTCGGTATCCTGCCTGTTCAATCGCTTCTATAATCAAATCAAGCACCTCTGAAGTAGTTGCGATATCTGGTGCAAATCCTCCCTCATCACCAATCCCTGTAGACAATCCTTTTGACTTTAGCACATTCTTTAAATGGTGATAAATTTCACATGCCATTTCCATTGCATTTGAAAAATCATCAGCGCCTATTGGCACAATCATAAATTCCTGAATATCTACCGTATTATCTGCATGTCTGCCGCCATTTAATATGTTCATCATAGGGACAGGAAGTGTTTTTGCATTTACTCCGCCTATATAACGGTATAAGGGAATGCGTAACGCATTTGCAGCCGCCTTTGCAACCGCAAGGGATACGCCTAATATAGCATTTGCCCCATATTTTGTCTTATATTCTGTGCCATCAGCCTGAATTAGCAGACGGTCAATCTTTGCCTGCTCTAATACATTCATACCGATAATTTTGTCCGCAATCCGGGTATTGACATTGGTAACTGCCAGTTCCACGCCGTTTCCCATGTGTCTTTTCTCTCCGTCCCTCAGTTCATGCGCCTCATATTGCCCTGTGGATGCACCACTTGGCACAGCAGCAGACCCTGACACGCCATCCTTTAAAGTAACCGTAACCTCCAAGGTGGGATTGGCTCTCGAATCTAAGATTTCAATCGCATGCACATCTAAAATTTCGTATTCTTTCATAATCGAATCCCTTCCTATAATCTCATACAGAAAGTATTTCCAAAAATATGAAATCTATACATCAGTATTAAAGGTAAAAAAGTGTGCAAAGAAATGTTATCAACATTCATTGCACACCGTTATTTTTGAGTATTTTTTATCTTACAAGCAGACTTTCTCCAGTCATCTCTGAAGGCTTTTTAAGTTCCATAATTTCAAGCAGTGTCGGTACAATATCTGCAAGACATCCGCCCTCACGCAGCTTAACATTTTTATCATAGTTAACTAAAATAAATGGTACAGGATTCGTTGTATGTGCAGTGTGTGGCTCGCCTGTTTCATAGTCAATCATCTTCTCTGCATTGCCGTGGTCAGCACAGATAAACAGTACACCGTCCACCTTCTTTACTGCCGCCACTGCAGAACCTACACAGGCATCAATCCTTTCAACCGCCTTCACAGCTGCAGAAATTACTCCGGTATGCCCCACCATATCAGGATTTGCAAAATTAATGATAATCACATCATATTCTCCGCAGGTAATGGCGGCATCTAACTTTTCACCAACCTCCGGCGCACTCATTTCCGGCTGTAAATCATAAGTTGCCACAGCAGGGGATTTTACTAAAGTCCTGTCTTCATCCTTATTCGGCTCCTCAATACCGCCGTTAAAGAAGAAGGTTACATGGGCATATTTCTCCGTCTCTGCAAGTCTTAACTGCTTCTTGCCGTTGGCAGCAAGGTACTCACCAAAGGTGTTTTTTATCTCCTGCTTCTTAAAAGCGATAATCTTATTGGGAATGCTCTCGTCATAGTCCTTAAAGCAGACATAGGTAAGTGGCATACATCCATTCTTTCTTTCAAATCCGTCAAATTCATCATCACAAAATGCCCTTGTAATTTCTCTTGCACGGTCTGGACGGAAATTAAAGAATATAACAGAATCATTTGGCTTTACTATAGCAACCGGCTTGTCTCCATCCATAATAACAGTGGGAAGAACAAACTCATCTGTTACCTCCTTATCATAAGAATCTGCTATCGCCTGTACAGGGTCTGTTCCCTTCTCTCCTTCACCATACACAAGGGCTGCATAAGCTTTTTCTACACGATCCCAGCGATTATCTCTGTCCATTGCATAATAACGTCCGCATACAGATGCCACTCTACCAACACCTATTTCTGCCATTTTGTCCACTAATTGTTCCACATAGTCTTTACCGGAAGCCGGAGGGGTATCACGTCCATCCAAAAATGGATGTACATAAACATTATTAAGCCCTTCCTTCTTACAAAGTTCTAAAATTCCATATAAATGTGTATTGTGGCTGTGTACACCCCCATCTGATAACAACCCCCACAAATGCAAATCTGAATTGTTCTTTTTACAATTACTAATGGCTTCTAACATTGCTTCATTTTTGAAAAAGTCACCATCTTCAATTGCCTTGGTAATGGATGTCAGATCCTGGTATATAATCCGGCCTGCACCAATATTCATATGTCCTACCTCAGAATTTCCCATCTGACCGTCCGGAAGTCCTACATAAAGTCCTGACGCATTACCCGGGACAAATGGACATTCTTTCATTAACTTATCCATAACCGGTGTATCTGCCATCGCAATGGCATTCCCTTCTGTCCTATCATTTAAACCATAACCGTCAAGTACCATTAAAACTACTGGTTTTTTACTCATAATTTGCACCAAGCCTCAAGCGAAAATGCTTGCATTTTCATTTGAGGCGCAAACACAAAGGGTGAAAGATGTGTGTTTGCATTTTATCCTTTCTTCTTTTTTTCTTTCACCCTTGTTCTCCTTATAAATAATTTTGGCTTTAAAAACATAATTACAAATCATACGTCTTATCTTTTGCATAATTTTTGATATGCGCCATTGTCTTTTCATCCGGCTCCATTAATATTAACTGCTTATTACCTTTCTCCTCTAATACCAATGCAATTACAGACTCATCAGCCCTTTTTGTTGTAAAGTCGTATTTCTTTGCAAACTTTTCCTGCGAAATCCGCAGAGAACCTTTTGGCACGATCATGGCAACCTGTTCTAATTCAAAATGCTTTTTTTCTTTACGCTTACTGGCATTGTATATCGCTGCAATATCCACTCCTCCATTAGTCAGTGTATATTCATATTCCATATTACTATCCCCAAAAAAGCAGAAAAACAAACAAATTCCCAGCATAGCAAATACAAATGCGGTTGAGCCTATAAACGGAAAACTTATTATTCCAAGTACGACAAAAAAACTTGAAAGAAACATTTTAAAATAAAATGTACCGTCGGGTTTGGTTTTCAGTACCTGTTCCACATAGCTGTCACTAAACATTTTTCCTCCCTCTATCTGCTCAAATACTCATCAATTGCCTTTGCAGCCTTTTTACCTGCACCCATGGCGAGAATTACCGTTGCTGCACCCGTTACAGTATCCCCTCCTGCATACACGCCGTCCTTGCTGGTCTTCATCGTTTCCTCCTCCACGATAATTCCTCCCCATCTCTGAGTGTCAAGTCCCGGTGTTGTCTGACGAATTAACGGATTCGGACTCTGACCGATTGCTATAACAACCGTATCCACATCAATCACATAGTTAGAGCCCTCAATCGGCTTTGGAGAACGTCTTCCTGATTCATCAGGCTCTCCTAATTCCTGCTTAATCACTTCAATACCGGTTACCCATCCATCCTTACCATGAATCTCACATGGATTGTTAAGCAGCTTAAATATGATTCCCTCTTCCTTTGCATGATGTACTTCCTCAGCTCTTGCCGGAAGCTCTTCCTCAGAACGCCGGTATACAATATAAACCTCTTCCGCACCTAAACGTTTCGCCGTTCTCGCCGCATCCATTGCCACATTACCTGCACCTACGACAGCAACTCTTTTACCAACCTTAACCGGCGTCGGTGCCTCCGGGAACTTATACGCTTTCATCAGATTAACCCGTGTCAGAAATTCATTGGCAGAATATACACCGAGTAAATTTTCCCCTGGAATATTCAAAAATCTTGGCAGCCCGGCTCCGGAACCGACAAATACTGCCTCATACCCCTGCTCCATCAATTCATCAATGGTTACAGAGCGGCCTACAATAACATTGGTTTCGATATCTACACCAAGCTTTTCCACTGTTTCAATTTCCCTTGCGACCAAATCCTTTGGCAGACGGAATTCTGGAATACCGTATACCAACACGCCGCCGGGCTCATGAAGAGCTTCAAAAATCGTCACATCAT
>JAIDHZ010000133.1 GCA_029052995.1 Lachnospiraceae bacterium
CCGACACAATATGGGTGGACAAAATGACAAGCCGTTTTTCTGCCAAATCAGCAATCAGGTTCCTAAATCGTACCCGTTCTTTGGGATCAAGTCCCGCAGTCGGCTCATCCAGCACTAAAATGGACGGATTGTTAAGGACCGCCTGAGCGATTCCCAAACGCTGCTTCATGCCGCCGGAAAAGGTCTTAATCTTTTTATTTGCAACCTCGGCTAATCCCACCAGCTCCAGCAGTCTCTCTGTTTCTGATTTTGCCTTTAGCGGGGCAAGCCCCTTAAGTGCAGCAATATAATGCATAAATTCCTTTGCCGTAAAATCAGGATAATACCCAAAATCCTGGGGCAAATAACCGAGACACTCACGAAATGCCTCGTCCATTTCTAAGTTGCTTACCCCATCTAACATAATCTCTCCTGATGTGGGCGTCAAAATACCACAGAGCATCCGCATGAGGGTAGTCTTCCCTGCACCGTTTGCCCCTAAAAGCCCGTACACGCCTGTTCCAAATTCCGTAGAAATCCTATCCACTGCAATTTTATTTCCATACTGTTTTGTTAGTCGCTCCAATGTTAATTTCATCCTATTCCTCCTATACCGCAAGCAGACCCTCCATCTGTTCTGCCTGCTGTTTCATTTTGTTAATAAGTCCAACTGTTATAACCAGCGCCACAATATACGCAATCCCCCAGAATACCAGATTATTGTCACCGTAAATGTTGAACCTCCCACTTGACAGCTTTCCAAAACACAGGCTTACAAAAAGAATTACTGCTGGCGCTTTTTGTATAAAATATTCCCTATGCTTCCATACAAGCATTGCAAAAATGATGACCAGACAAACCTGAAACGGCACCAGTGCATACAACAGCAGGGCATACAGATTTGCTTTGAAACGCATACCCATAAATCCTGCAACAAAAAGTATTAACATCATATCCACAAAGCCCAGTATCATCATCCTTGCCACCACCAGCTTTTTTAAAGAAAACTTTGCCGCCATTTCAAGCTCCAACATACCGCCCGTATAGACCTTCGCAATCTCCTCAATCTGAAAGACCAAAAAAAGCGGCGTAACAGCGGAAACCATTGCTAACAGCTGCCTGTCATAAAAGTCAGCACAATATCCATTTACAACTGTTGTGCAAAAAACTGCCATAACCAGGAGTTGTACCAGCACTGTTCTTTTTTTCATCAGTCCTATTTGGCAAAGCAAAAACTGCCCGTCTGTCAGATAGTATGTCGCCCTCACTGCCTCATGCAACACCCGTTTTCTGCTTTCCCGCTTTTTTTCCTGATTAGGAAGAGGAACACCTTCCCTGTATAACTCCCAGTCCAAAAATGCTTCCTTTTTCTGCTTCATTCCTTATGCCTCCCTTCTAAACATGACAAAATGCAATAACGAAACAACAGGCTCCCTAAAGTCTTCTGACCTGTCTACCGCCTGCATTATGTGTAATCATCCTCTGTAATCAGTTCCTTCATCATTTGAAGCCCTTTTTTCAGGTGATATTTTGTAGTTGAAAGATTCATCTCCATAATCCTTGCAATATCCTTGATTTTCAATTCCGCATCATACCGCAAAAGCAGTATTTCTCTTTCCCGTTCTGGAAGCTTTTCTAAGGCACCGTTAAACAGCATATACTGCTCTATTCTGGCAAACCCTGTTTCTTCCACCGCACATTCCACGTCATCTATTGGCAGTATTTCCCTTTTCCCATAACTGTCCCTTATAAGGTTTTTCGCAATGACATAAAGATAATTTTCAAATTTGCCATAATGCCTGTAACTGCCTATGGATTTTAATACCCTCAAAAACACCTCCTGTGTCATGTCTTGGGCAAGCTCTCTGTCTGTCATTCTTCGGTAACAGTAACGGTACACCCGGTCGTAATACCTGTCAAACAATACACCAAATGCCTCGCTGTCACCCTTTTTCAGTTTTTGTATCAACCGGTTATCCTCCAAATGCTCACCTCCGAAATGCATTTCATATAGTATAACGGAATAAAACCTGAAAAAGTCAAAAAACCAAAAAATTTTCGTGGCTTTTCATAGTTGGTTCCATTCATCTTCTGCAGTGTTGTTGACTTTCCAGACCTTATATGACATAATAAATTGTATGTAGTTTTCTTTGAAAACAAAAGAAAAGCAGCACATATGTAATTTAACCTGCTAAAAATAAGGAGGAATAAAAAAATGCAGTTTGAGACATTGCAAAAAGATATGGTTACAGCCATGAAAGCAAGGGATAAAGCGAGAAAGGATTCTATTTCATCTTTGGTTTCAGCAATAAAAAAGGCCGCCATTGATGAAGGATGCCGGGATGACATTAAGGAAGAACTTGTAAACCGTATCATTATGAAAGAATTAAAAACCGTAAAAGAACAGATTGACAGCTGTCCTGCTGACAGGACGGATTTGTTAGAAGAATATCAGGAACGTTTTAATGTGATTAATGAATATGCCCCTGCAATGATGAGCAAAGATGAAGTAAAAACATTTATTGAGGAAAAATTTGCTGATGTAATAGCATCTAAGAATAAAGGAATGATAATGAAAAGTGTTATGCCTGAGTTGAAAGGCAAGGCTGATGGCAAGGTTATCAATGAGGTCGTTGGTGAACTTTGCAAATAAAAATTTCTCAGGCATTATGGGAAGGAGAAAAAATGATTTACACAGTTACTTTGAATCCATCACTGGATTATATTGTGTCCGTAACTGATTTAAACCTGGGAACGACTAACAGAACGACTAATGAATTGCTGTATCCCGGTGGAAAGGGAATCAATGTTTCCATTGTTCTTAATAATCTTGGTATTGAAAGCAAAATCCTTGGCTTTACAGCCGGATTTACTGGACGTGAGATTCGAAGAAAAATAAAAGAGATAGGGCTTTCTGAAAATTTTATTGATGTAAATGAAGGAATGTCCCGCATAAATATAAAAATTCGTTCTAATGAAGAAACGGAAGTAAACGGAATGGGACCAAAATTGACAGAGGAAAACATTAAAAATCTTTATGAACAATTGGATGCTCTTACGGAAGGAGATGTGCTTGTTCTTTCAGGAAGTATCCCATCCGGTCTTTCTTCCACATTATACCAGGATATAATGAAACGTTACAAGGATAAACGTCTGTTAATTGCAGTGGATGCCTCAAAGGATTTATTAACCAATGTACTGCCCCTTAATCCATTTGTAATCAAACCGAACAAGCAGGAATTAGAAGAGATTTTAGATATCAAACTAAATGATACTCAGGATACTGTCATTTACGCAAAAAAACTACAGGAAACCGGCGCAAGAAATGTAATCGTATCCATGGCAGGAAACGGTGCCGTGCTTGTTACAGAAGACGGTGATACCTTTTACACAAAACCACCTGTGGGAAAAGCAGTAAATTCCGTGGGTGCAGGGGATTCCATGCTTGCGGGATTCTTATACGGCTATCTGACGTTTAAGGATTACGAAAAAGCATTTTATTATAGCGTGTGTACAGGAAGTGCCAGTGCATTTTCAGAAGGTCTGGCAACAAAGGATGCAGTAGAGCGTCTGCTTGCGAAAATTCCCTAAAACATTTTTACCCATACTTCAAGAACTTTTACAGCACATACGGCGTAATCTGGTACACGTAATAATTCAGCCAGTTAAAATATAACGTATTTGCATGACATCTCCAAGACTTGACCGGCTTATTGTCCGGATTATCATCCGGGTAATAATTACATGGAATTTCCGGTTTAAGTCCTCTTTCCATGTCTCTCTTGTATTCCTGGTCCAATGTCAATGTGTCATACTCCGGATGGCCTGTAACAAAAATATTTTTACCTTCCTCCGCAATAATAAGATACGGACCTGTAACTTCACCTTCCGACACAATTTCAAGCTGTGGATGCGACACAATTTCTTCTTTACTAACCCCTGTATACCGGGACTGGGGCACAAGGAACGAATCATCAAATCCTCTCACAAGCGGTGTACGCTTGTGAAATGTATAATGCTTATAAATCCCTGAAAGTTTTTTGGGCAGCTCATATTTGTGGATACCATACCTGTAATAAAGCCCTGCCTGAGCACCCCAGCAGATGTGCAGGGTAGATGTTACATTTTTCTCCGACCAGTCCATTATATCAGTCAGCTCTTTCCAATAATCCACATCTTCAAACTCCATCTTTTCCACCGGTGCTCCCGTAATAATTAAACCATCAAACTTCCTGTGCTTAATCTCTGCAAATGTTGAATAAAACCGCTCCAAATGCTTAATTGACACATGCTTTGATTCATAGGTTCCTGTGCGGATAAATGTAATATTTAACTGAAGCGGTGTATTAGAAAGGCTTCTTAAAAGCTGTAATTCAGTATCCTCTTTTAATGGCATCAGATTCAAAATCATTACCTCCAGGGGTCTGATATCCTGGCTTAATGCCCGGTCTTCATCCATTACAAATATATTTTCTTCCTCTAATATTTTCTTAACAGGTAAATCGTTGTCTATCTTAATCGGCATAACCAGTTCCTCTTTTTCTTTTTTACTTCTATATTAATCACAAATTCTGCCACATTATCAATACATTCGCAATGCACCGGAAACCTCTACTTCCCATTTGCCAGCCTCATAAAGTCCTCCTCTGAAAGTATTGGAATCCCAAGCTCTCTTGCTTTTTTATTTTTAGAAGAGTTAGAAGTCACATCATTATTAATCAAATAATCTGTATTCTTTGATACCGAACCCGTCACCCTTCCGCCTGACCTCTCAATATAATCCTTTAGTTCATTCCGGTTTGCAAACTGCTCCACACTGCCGGTAATCACAAATACCTTTCCTTCCAGTATCTGCTTTTCGGCTTGTTCTTCAATTTCAAAGGTAATCTCATTTAATAACGCATTCACAAGATTCATCTGCTCTTCAGTGTGAAAAAAATCATAAAATGCATTTGCAAGCACCTCTCCAATTCCTTCAATTTTACAAAGCTCATCCTGTGATGCCCTGGCAATTACTTCAAAATCCTGACCGAAATATTTCACAATCACCTTTGCGTTTGCCAGCCCAATACCTGCAATTCCCAGACTGTACAGAAATTTTGACATAGTCACCGTTCTTGCTGACTCTATGGATTCCATTAAATTTTCATAGGATTTTTCACCAAAACCTTCTAAATTTATAATCTGCGTTTTATACTTATCAAGATGAAACAAATCCGGGAGAGCTTTCACATACCCCTGGTCTATAAATTTTTCCAGAGTGGCATCCGATAGCCCGTCTATATTCATTGCATTTCTTGATACAAAATGAGAAAATCTTTTAATCTGCTTTGCCGGACAGTCTTTATTCAGACAGTAAAGTGACTGCACACCATTTATATCATTTAGGGTTGTCTCTCCATTACATGCCGGACACCTCTCAGGTATTTCCAGATTATTGCTTCTTGTCAAATTTTCCGCCACCTGCGGAATAATCATATTGGCCTTATAAACAGTAATCCGGTCACCGATGCCCAGACCTAATGCACGCAAAATACTGACATTGTGAAGACTTGCTCTTGTAACTGTGGTCCCTTCAAGCTCTACAGGTGAAAAAATTGCCACGGGGTTAATAAGACCGGTGCGGGACGGTGACCACTCAACCTCATTCAATGTTGTCTCCGCCAGCTCATCTGCCCATTTGAATGCAATGGAATCTCTCGGAAACTTTGCGGTCCTTCCAAGACTTCTCCCATACGCAATATCATTATAAGAAAGCACCAAACCATCTGAAGGTATATCATTATCCGGTATACGTTTTGCAAAATCCATAACCTGTGCTTCAAGTGTATCTTTAGTTACCATAAAATATTCTACAACATCAAATCCCTGGGAAGCCAGCCATTCAAAACGTCCTGCAATCGTATTATCAAACCCACGTTCTTTTATGCCTTCTTCTGTCAATACCTCTTCCACCATGGAAAATGCATAAAAATGCACATTGCGTCTGGCTGTAATCTCATTATTCAGCTGCCTGACAGAACCGGAACAAAGATTGCGCGGGTTTTTATATTTATCTTCCACTGCTTCAATTCCCTCGTTGATGCGGTTAAAATCAGAATATCTGATAACTGCTTCTCCCCGAAGAACCAAATTCCCTTTATACGGAATCCGTTTTGGTACATTTACAAAAGTTTTCGCATTATTGGTAATCACTTCACCAACTTCACCATTTCCTCTTGTCACCGCATTTTGCAGTTCACCATTTTCATAAGTAAGTACCACTGTCAAACCATCTAACTTCCATGAGAGCACACCCTCATGCACACCCAGCCATTCTGCCAGGGCATCAACATCTTTTGTCTTATCAAGCGATAACATCGGCGAGGAATGCGTCTGTTTCTCAAGCTCACTTAATATTTCATATCCGACATTAATTGTTGGACTGTTTGCAAGAACAATACCCGTTTCCTTTTCTAAAGAAACCAATTCGTCATACAGTTTATCATATTCCAAATTTGACATAATCTCTTTATCAAACTGATAATAAGCCTTTGATGCCTCATTTAAAATTGAAACCAGTTCCTTTAACCGTTCTTTTTTTTTCATCATTTTTTACCTTTACTCCCTGAAACCAGTTTTCTTAACTTATCTACCTCTTCCAATGTAAGTTCCCGGATCTGCCCCGGCTTTAAATCACCTAATGTTACATTCATAACCCTAATCCTACTAAGCTTTATCACCCGGTATTCAAAATATTCGCACATTCGCCTAATCTGGCGGTTATACCCCTGGGTTAAAATGATTGTAAAACTCTTTGCATCCTGCTTTTTTACAACACATGGTCTTGTAACCACCTGTCGGTCCCTGTTTGCATCATAAATCGGAACCCCTCCTGCCATCTCGTCTAAAAACTCCTTAGTAACTGTCTTGTTTACAGTCACCAGATATTCTTTTTCATGCATATTCCTTGCTTTTGCAACCTCATTACACAAATCACCATCATTGGTAAGCAGTAAAAGTCCTTCAGAATCTTTATCCAGCCTCCCAATATATTTTAAGTCTTTGTCCAACGGAAAATTTGCAAATATGGCAGAAGCATCTCCTCTGTGTGACGTACAGGCAAATCCTTCAGGCTTATAAAATGCTACTATCTTTTTATTTTCACATGGTTTTATAATTTTGCCTGCCACAACCACCTCATCATCTTCATTCACCCGCATCCCCATATCTGCCGGCTTTCCATTTACAGACACCTTGCCTGCTGCAATCCACTCATCTGCTTTTCTTCTTGAGCAAAAACCTGATGCACCTATATATTTATTCAATCTAACTTTATCATTCATTCCTTTTCCTCTTTTTATGCGTTAAAAACCAATCAGTTCTTTTTCAGTTGCAATACCTGTCATCAAAGCATATTCTCTGCGTTCTTCATAAAGTTCTGCATAAGTTGCCATCTGATAACCAACCAACGGATAAATTAACAAGACACCCGGAATTGCAAGTAAACCACATGAAATCAATCCAAGAAATATTTCTTCTAACACAAACAGCATAGCCCATCCCAAGAAGGAAAGTTGAAGAACAAAAATCTGCCATTTATGCCCATCTGTCATTTTTCTGCTGATTTCCCGTGCACGCTCCTTTGAAATATTTGTATTTTCTGCCATAATATATGGCACAAAATAGTATTGGTATGCTTTTACCAATCCCGGAAAATAAAACAGCAGACTCCATGCCCAAATCCGGATGTTAGTCGCAAACATAACCTTAACAACTTTCATATAATTACCCTTTGAAAAAACTGCAAATAAGTCCATAAAATTTGCTTGCTGCTTACGGTTTTTCATAAAATACCTGTAATATCCAACTGTAATCGGAGCATTCACAAAAGAGCCAATTGCAAACTGTATGCAAACCGACAAAATGTAGATAAGCAAAATAATAAGTAAGATAATACCAATGACAATCAGCACTGTTCCAACAAATTCATCAGTTAAATGTACAGACCCCTCAAGTTCATGCAGAAAATCCGACATATTTTCATCAAGTGATGCATTGTCATCATAGTCAAAATAAATATCCGCACCCGGTATATTTTCATCGAGTGCATCCGCAATTCCCTCCAACATCAACTTGACTGACTCATCTTCGGAAGACGTATTCATTCTACTGGAAAATCCATTGCTAAAACCCCTTACAAACCCGTTAAATCCACTTCCACTGCTCAACCCATTCCAACCTACACCCAGCAAACTTCCAACAAACGTAATAAGCATAACCATCCAAAAATTATTTTTTAATGCAATCTTTGCATTTTCCTTCAAGACCTTTCTGTTAATTGGCTCCATATTTTATCTCCTTCACAAATATTTTTTTGTATTTTAACACATATGGGTATTTTTTTCAATATACACTTGAAAAAATAAAGAACAAACTGTATAATTATAGGCGAATACGACGAGGTGTTCTTACTTTTATTAAGAATACCTCGTTTTTATATAAAACAAACGCAAAGGAAGTGAACTCATGGATAATATTGATAAGAAAATTTTACACCTGCTGCAGGAAAACGCAAGATATCCATTAAAATATTTAGCAAGCAAGGTATTTTTATCTTCACCAGCGGTTTCTGCCAGAATTGAGCGGTTAGAAAAAGCGGAAATAATTACAGGTTATCATGCAACAGTAGATCCGGTCATGCTGGATTACCATGTTACTGCATTTATCAATATGTCATTAGACCCAAAGCAAAAACCTGTTTTTTATCCTTATATTGAGGCCTGTCCTAATGTATTAGAATGTAACTGCGTAACAGGAGCTTATTCAATGCTGATTAAGGTTGCATTTCCAAGTACAATGGAATTAGATTCCTTTATTGGGCAATTACAAAAATACGGAAAGACAGAAACTCAGATTGTATTTTCTACACCAGTCAAACCACGGGGAATTGACATTTATTCCACAGGTTTTTCCGAAGACACAGTAAACCAAGATGACAAATAAGACAAGCGGCCGTAAGACTGCCTGTTTTATTTGTGGTACTATTCCTGATTTTCTGCATTCTGCTCTTCCCCACCTTCTTCTGCATCCTGATTACCGGTCTCATTATCCTTTTGCTGTGGTGACTCTGTTGTTGCAGCTCCCTCATTCTCCTCCGACTTAGCCTCGGTCGTTCCCTGCTTTTCAGTCACATTTGTTTCTGCATTTTTCTGACTGAGCATATCATAAAATTCCTGTAATGAAGGATCTTTTTTCTTCAATTCTGCATTCTTTTTCTCAATTGACCTATAAACTTTTTGTATATCTGCATCTCCTTTTATCTTTTCAATATATTCTACTGCATCATCTGAAAGTGTTCCGTTATTGACAAGATAACCTCTTGCTCCGTTTACTACATATAGTGTTATGATATCATACGGGGAACTGTTTACACCTGCAATTGTTACATTAGCAACTGCAAAAACAACATAGCTGTACTCATCTAATCCCTCTTTTGTATATACTGTTATATTGTCATAGCCTTTAATAAACTCTGCCTTCTTCTTTAAAGCGACATCATTCGAATATTCACTACCGTTTGTAACCATATCCTGCAATGCTGTATAATCACAGTCTACAATAGCTTTAAAATAACTTTCAATAAATGTATTTAAATCTTTGTCAGCATCTTTTTGATAAGGAACAATTGTATCATGTTCCTTGCTGGTATCAATCTTTTCATCTAATACAGCTTTCTTTTCTTCCATTCTGTTCATTTTTTTTGGTATTATGGCATCACCCATAAATACATATACTAATACACAGCATAACGCCAAAAAACTCCAGCCCAAAGTCAATTTTAATTTCGGACTTATGTATAATGTTTCATTTCCCATTTTTAACTCTGATTCCCTTAAATGAAAATTATCATAGGAATCTGTCATCTTATCAAAAATATTTTTCTTCATGATATTCTCCTAAATAACTAAAAATTAAAACACATTATATAACAATATTAACAAAATCAAAATTAAAATGCAAGATTCGTTTGCTATATTCTGATTTTTGTAGT
>JAIDHZ010000134.1 GCA_029052995.1 Lachnospiraceae bacterium
CCTGAAGACCTTATGGAAGAATTTATGTTTTTGGGCCTTCGTATGATGAATGGAATCTCGAAGGAAACATTTAGAAAACAATTTAATGTTGCCATCGAGAATATTTATGGTAAAATAATAGACAAATATATAAAAAATGGGCTGCTAAAGCAGCAGGATGACCGTATCTGCCTGACGGACAGGGGGATAGATGTCAGTAATGTGGTTATGGCTGAATTCATATTATAAATAGGAGTGTTATAATTATAATGGATATTTTTCAAAAATATGTAACAATGATACAGCAGGATATAAGGAATGCAATGCGAAAGAGAAACGGACTGGATGAACTCAGTAATTTTATAATGCTGATAGGGTTTATCTTTGTTGTAACCGCATTGTTTACTAAAAATTGGATTTTTACGCTGGTTGGTGCGGCTTTTATTGTATTATGTTATTTGAGGGTTTTTTCTTCAAAAAAAGATAAAAGAAAGAATGAAAATACGATTTATATGAAGTATATGGGCGGGGTTGTAAGAGGTGTGGATTATATAACCCTCTGCATTAGAATGAAAATAAAGACTTTACAGGACAAGGAGCATGCATTTTTTGTCTGCAGTGGATGCAGGCAGATAATCAGGGTACCAAAGGGTAAGAACAAGGTAAGTATCCGCTGCCCAAAGTGTAATAAGACATTTATTAAGAGAACGTGATTAACGGATTTATAAGGTATTAAAAGTTGTTATGTACAAAATGAAAAAATTTATCAAAAAAAATTTTTTATTTATTGTGCCTGCAGTACTCTTTATGCAGGCTTTTTTGCTTGTTATTTATTGTGAATGTGTTACTTTTTACGATTTTTCAATTCCCTATAGGTGGGTGGATTTGAATAATCTTTACTTCATATTCTATAACATGGCAATTTATATTCCGGTGGCGTTAATGCTGTTTTGTATGACAAAGAGACTGTTTCCGGGATATGTGATATCCTTTATTTATGTTACCCTTTTTTCTATTGTGGGAAATATGAAATGGAACCAGCTTAAGGAGGGTGTCTCTTTTGCTGATTTAGAAAAGCTTTCAGAGGCAGTAAAGGTGGGAAAGGATGCAGAATTTCTTGGCATATCCCGTTTGATGATTGGAATAGCTGCTTTTATTGTTCTTGGTATCTGGGTATTTTTATTTGACAAATATGGATTAGAAAATGGGGATGAACAGTATCAGGGGAAATGGAGGGCTTTCCATATTGCATCAGCATTATTTTTTCTTTTCTTTGTTTTATTTGCACGGTGGGACTGGAATCTAAGTGCAATGGAGAGGATTACGGAGTCACGGACGGCAGATATAACAGGACCAGCCGTATATTTTTTAGAAAGCATGGAGAAAGTATTATGTGAGGAAAAGTATTCAGTGGAGCAGGCCAGGCAGTCCTATGAGCATTATGTGGAGCTGGGGAGACAGCTTGTGCAGGAAAACAGACCCTCACGGGCAGAAGAAAGCGGACAAAATGTTACGGCTGATACGTTCGGAGAAAATGGTGAGCTTCCAAACGTAATTGTCATTATGAGTGAAGCTTTTTATGACGTAAACAAATTTGAAGGTGTGCTTTCTTACAGCAAAGACCCGATGGCAGACTATAATGAGCTGGCGTCAGAGGGAATAAATGGCAGCGTGGCAGTCAATATATATGGGGGAAGTACCCATTATTCAGAGTTTGAATTTTTGACCGGATGGAATACGAGGGGTATGAGTCTGGGGGCCTGTCCCTATAAGGAATACTTTAAAGAATTTCAGCCTTCGTTAGTAAAGTATTTTAAGGATGCCGGTTATTATGTTGCTGCAATCCATCCCTATGAGGAATGGTTTTGGAACCGCAGCGGTGCATATAACAGTATGGGTTTTAATGTTTTTATCGGACGGGATGATATGCAGTATAAAAAAATGTGCGGCTACATTTCGGATGAGTCCTTAACGCAGGAAATCATATATCGTTATGAGCAGGGTTATGGCACTAAAAAACCGTTTTTCTGTTTTGCTGTTTCCATGGCAAATCATATTGCACTTATTAATGATGATGCAAAGGAGAATTCACCGGAGCAGATAGAGATTGATTTTCAGGGGAATACTGAAAATTATGGTCCGAATAAAAAACGCAGGATTGTGCAGCATGTGAGTGGAATGGAAAAAAGCGGAGAAGCATTGAGGGCACTGGCTGATTACTATAAAACCGTGGAAGAACCTACAGTTATTGTATTTTTTGGAGATCATGCCCCGAGCTATGCAGCAGAAGTATTGGAGGCCGGAGCTCTTGATAAAGAGGAGGCATATAAGACACCGTTTCTTATTTGGAGTAATTATGACATGAAGGGATTGGGAAATAGTGTTACGGATTCCCTTATAACAGATGAGAACAAAGTAAAATTGATGAATGTATCCTATTTGTCCACATACCTGATAGATGTTATGGGGATGCCGTTTCCAAAACAGGGATATTATAACATAGGTCTTATGTCGGAATATCCGGTAGAGACAAGATATATAATAGAATGCAAAAATCATACATCTTTAAGGGATGTTGAAAAAAATAAAAGAAAATCCTACATTAATCATGCGGAGGACATGAAAAATAGTATAAACACGTTGTTGGAGAATCCCGATAAGATTGAAAATGTCTGGAATAATGAAAAAACAGATCTTTATAAAAAAAGTAACTTTTTTCCTTGACAAACCCATTTTTCGGTGGTACTCTATATCCAGATGTTAGCACTCGATAATAATGAGTGCTAACACAAGTAAAGAAAGGAGTCTGATGCATGGAGTTAGATGAGCGAAAGTTAAAGATTTTGAAAGCCGTTATATCTAACTACTTAGAGACTGGTGAACCGGTAGGTTCGAGGACTATTTCCAAATATACAGACTTGAATTTAAGCTCGGCGACAATACGGAATGAGATGGCGGATTTGGAAGAACTTGGGTATATTATGCAGCCACATACCTCGGCGGGCAGAATACCTACAGATGCAGGCTATCGTTTATATGTAGACCGGATAATGGCAGATAAGGATATTGAGATGGAGGAGATGAAAACCCGGCTGTTAGAGCGGGTTGATAAGATGGAAGCCATGCTTAAGCAGGTGGCAAAGGTACTGGCATATAATACTAATTATGCAACTTTGGTAACGGCACCACAGTATCAGAATTCCAAGCTCAAGTTTATCCAATTGTCTCAGGTAGACGAAAACCAGCTGCTTGCAGTTATTGTTGTAGATAATAATGTCATCAAAAATAAGATGATGCAGGTGGAGCGTCCTTTGAAAAATGATGAGGTTTTAAAACTGAATGTTTTACTGAATACATTTTTGCAGGGGGCATCATTACAGGATATTAATTTGGAAATGATTCATACTATTAAGTCTCAGGCCGGGGAATTTGCAGATGTTATGGAAGCCATTTTCCAGGGAATCGCAGAGGCAATTCACGAAGCAGATGAGGTTGAGATTTATACCAGTGGAACCTCGAATATGTTAAAATATCCGGAGCTTGGAAACCTTGAACAGACAACAAAGCTGTTAGAGGCTTTAGAGGACCGGCAGGGATTAGATGAATTGATTGATGATTCCATGCATAGTGAAAATGCAAATGGCATTCAGGTCTATATTGGCGAAGAGGCTCCGGTTTCTAATATGAAGGATTGCAGTATTGTAACTGCAACCTATGAACTAGCGGAAGGCGGTAAAGGTACAATTGGTATAATCGGACCTAAAAGAATGGATTATAAAAAGGTTGTCAGCACCCTTAAGAACCTTACGGGTGAATTAGATACAATATTTAAGAATACAAAGAAAGATTAGAGGTATCAGTGTGGAAGGGAATAAGAAGAATACAACTGAAAAATCAAATGATAAAAAGCCGAATAACCAGTCAGGAAAACAAAGCGGCAAACAAAAAACAAAACCGTCAGAAAAGCCTGCAGAAGAAAAGGTGGAAGAGGCTGTTCCTGAATCTGCTGAAGAAACCGTTGTTGAGAGCAACGAGGTTTCGGAGGAGAAGGATGCAAAACCTCCTGTAAAAGGCAAGAAAGGCAACAGAAGAAGCGGAGGCAGCAGTAAAGCATTAGAGTTGGAAATAGAAAAGCAAAAGGAGATGCTGGAGGAAGCAAATGATAAATATAAAAGGCTTTTGGCGGAATTTGAAAATGCCCGGCACCGTAATGAAAAGGAATCAAAGAGAATGTATGATATTGGAGCAAAGGAAGTGTTAGAGAAGCTCCTTCCGGTGGTGGATAACTTTGAAAGAGCCCTGCAGGCTATTCCAGAGCAGGATAAAGAAAGAGCGTTTGAACAGGGTGTTGATAAGATTTACAGGCAGCTTGTGGTAACGTTGGAAGAGATTGGTGTTTCCCCGATGGATGCAGAGGGCAAGGAATTTAATCCAGATCTTCACAATGCGGTAATGCATATAGAGGATGAAGAGTTTGGAGAAAATGTTGTGGCTGAGGAACTGCAGAAGGGTTACATGTATAAGGAGGAGGTTTTACGCCACAGTATGGTAAAAGTGGCAAACTGACCGAAAAGTGTAGTTATATTATGTAAGCTTATATGCTTGCAATCATATATGTTAGTATTACTGTTTAATTTATTATAATTATAGAATCTAGGAGGAAAAATCATGGGAAAAATTATTGGTATTGACTTAGGTACAACAAATTCATGTGTAGCTGTTATGGAAGGTGGTAAGCCGGTTGTTATTAATAACGCAGAGGGTGCAAGAACAACCCCGTCTGTTGTGGCATTTACAAAGACAGGTGAGCGTGTTGTTGGTGAACCTGCAAAGCGTCAGGCTGTGACAAATGCAGATAAGACCATTGCATCTATTAAGAGACATATGGGTTCTGATTATAAAGTTACAATTGAAGACAAAAAGTACTCTCCGCAGGAGATTTCAGCTATGGTACTTACGAAGTTAAAAACAGATGCAGAAAGCTACTTAGGTGAGAAGGTGACAGAGGCAGTTATTACAGTTCCTGCTTATTTCTCTGATGCGCAGAGACAGGCAACAAAGGACGCAGGACGTATTGCAGGTCTTGATGTAAAGCGTATTATTAATGAGCCGACAGCTGCAGCCCTTTCTTATGGTCTTGATAATGAAAATGAGCAAAAGATTATGGTATACGATTTAGGTGGTGGTACATTTGATGTATCTATCATTGAGATTGGCGATGGCGTTATCGAAGTACTGGCAACTGCTGGCGATAACAAATTAGGCGGTGACGATTTTGATAATGTGTTGACAGATTATATGCTGAATGAGTTTAAGAAGCAGGAGGGAGTTGATTTATCAACTGACAAGATGGCAATGCAGAGGTTGAAGGAAGCAGCAGAGAAGGCAAAGAAAGAGCTTTCTTCTTCTACAACTACTAATGTAAACCTTCCATTTATTACTGCGACTGCTGAAGGACCAAAGCATTTTGATATGAATATATCAAGAGCGCAGTTTGACAGTCTGACAGCCCATTTGGTTGAGAGAACTGCAACACCTGTCCAGACGGCATTAAAGGATGCAGGGCTTACGGCTTCAGAAATTGACAAGGTATTGTTAGTAGGTGGTTCCACAAGAATAATTGCAGTACAGGATAAGGTTAAGCAGTTAACAGGTAAGGAGCCGTTTAAGGGTATTAATCCTGATGAATGCGTTGCAATTGGTGCATCTGTTCAGGGTGGTAAGTTAGCCGGAGATGCCGGTGCAGGTGAAATATTACTTCTTGATGTAACTCCGCTGTCTCTTTCTATTGAGACAATGGGTGGTGTTGCAACCCGTCTGATTGAGAGAAATACAACAATTCCTACTAAGAAGAGTCAGATTTTCTCAACGGCACAGGATAATCAGGATGCAGTTGATATCAATATCTGTCAGGGTGAGAGACAGTTTGCAAGAGACAATAAGTCTTTGGGTCGTTTCCGCTTAGATGGTATCGCACCGGCAAGACGTGGTGTGCCACAGATTGAGGTTACATTCGATATTGATGCAAACGGTATTGTAAATGTATCTGCTAAAGATTTGGGAACAGGAAGAGAGCAGCATATTACGATTACAGCAGGGTCTAATATGTCTGATGACGACATTGAAAGAGCAATTAAAGAAGCTGCTGAATATGAGGCACAGGATAAGAAACGTAAGGAAGGCATTGAAGCCAGAAATGATGCTGATGCAATGGTATTCCAGACTGAGAAGGCATTACAGGATGTTGGGGATAAACTGCCGGCAGAGGATAAGACAAAGGTTGAGGCTGATCTTGCAGCGCTTAAGAGCCTTGTTGAAAGTACAGACCCTGAGAATATGAGCGATTATGATGTTGAGCAGTTAAAGAATGCAAGAGAGACATTGATGAACAGTGCGCAGAATCTTTTTGCAAAGTTATATGAGCAAAATGGTCCGGGTGCAAATGCAGGAACAGGTGCAGAAGGCCCGGCAGATTATTCAGAGGGTGACGTTGTAGACGGAGATTATACAGAGATTTAGTCAAGGGTGAAGAAAAATGGCGGAGACAAAGAGAGATTATTATGAGGTTCTTGGTGTTTCAAAAAATGCAACCGAGGCTGAAATAAAAAAAGCATACAGGCAGGTTGCAAAAAAATACCATCCGGATACTAATCCAGGCAATGCAGAAGCGGAAGCCAAGTTTAAAGAGGCTGCGGAAGCCTATAAAGTGTTAAGTGATTCGGATTCAAGGGCAAAGTATGACCAGTTTGGTCATGCGGCTTTTGATCCCAACAGTGC
>JAIDHZ010000135.1 GCA_029052995.1 Lachnospiraceae bacterium
CGTCAGATGTTTATAATAGACATTTTATCAAGCTTGTCCCATGCATGCTGCACATTTTTTAATTTTTTTTTAGCTATTCGGCTCTCTGCTACTTTCTTTTCTTTATTGCCCATATTTTAAATTCCTTTAATTTTCATTTATATCTTAGATTGTCCATAAAGATACCATATATATTGTACTCTATATGGTAATTTTTTTCAAATATATCTTAATCCGTAGCCGGAACATAAGAGGCATCATACAAATTTGCATGATGCCTCTTGCCTACTGGCGATTCATTTTTGCCCGCTTCCTAAGTGTAGGGTCTAATATCTTTTTACGGATACGTATATTCTCAGGTGTAATCTCCAAAAGCTCATCAGTATCAATAAATTCCAAAGCCTGCTCTAAACTCAAAATCCTCGGTGGTGTCAGCTTTAATGCCTCATCCGAACCGGAGGCACGAGTATTAGTAAGATGCTTTGCCTTACAGACGTTTAACTCAATATCCTCTGCCTTTCCTGTCTGACCGATTACCATACCCGCATATACCTGTTCGCCGGGACCAATAAATAATGTTCCCCGGTCCTGTGCATTAAACAAACCATAGGTAATTGTTGTTCCTGTCTCAAATGCAATCAGGGACCCCTGATTCCTGTACATCATATCTCCCTTGTATGGACCATATCCATTAAAAATCGTATTGATAATTCCTGTTCCCTTTGTAGAAGTCATGAATTCCCCTCTAAATCCAATTAATCCACGGGCTGGAATAATAAACTCTAAACGCACAGTACCATCATGCGCCGGAGTCATGGCCTGCAGTTCTCCCTTACGCTCATTTAACATACTTATGACCGTACCGGAGAATTCTTCCGGAACATCAACATAAGCAGTTTCCATCGGCTCTAACTTCTTTCCCTTCTCATCTTCCCTGTAGATAACCTCTGCTTTGCTGACTGCGAATTCATAGCCCTCACGCCGCATATTCTCTATTAATACCGACAGATGCAGCTCACCACGCCCCGATACCTTGTATGTATCCGTTTCTTCCGTTTCTTCCACCCGCAGCGAAACATCCGTATTTAACTCGCTAAATAGGCGGTCACGCAGATGTCTGGAGGTCACAAATTTTCCTTCCTTGCCCGCAAGGGGGGAATCATTTACCATAAAATTCATGGAAATGGTTGGATCAGAAATCTTCTGGAATGGTATTGGCTGCGGATTATCCACAGCGCAAAGTGTATCGCCTATATGAATATCTGCAATACCGGAAATTGCAACGATAGAACCAATTCCCGCCTCACTTACCTCTACACGCTCCAAACCTTCAAATTCATAAAGCTTGCCTATCTTAACCTTCTTACATTTTTCTGCATCATGGGCATTGACAAGCAATACCTCCTGATTCAGCCTAAGTGTGCCGTTGTCTACCTTGCCGACACCAATCCTGCCTACATATTCATTGTAATCAATTGTTGATATAAGTATCTGGGTATCTGCCTCCGGATCTCCGGTTGGTGCAGGAATATAATCTATAATTGTTTCAAACAACGGAATCATATCAACCGCCTCATCATCCATGCTTTTCTTTGCAATTCCATCTCTTGCAGAAGCATAAACAAAAGGGCAGTCCAACTGTTCATCACTTGCATCCAAATCCAGCAGCAGCTCTAAAACCTCATCTTCAACTTCTTCTACTCTTGCCTCAGGACGGTCAATTTTATTTACACACACAATTACATGAAGATTTAATTCCAATGCCTTTTTTAACACAAATTTTGTCTGCGGCATAGCACCCTCAAAAGCATCTACCACAAGAATAACACCATTAACCATCTTTAATACACGTTCAACTTCTCCACCAAAATCAGCATGCCCCGGTGTATCAATAATGTTAATTTTTGTTCCTTTATAATTTATAGCTGTATTTTTAGATAAAATGGTAATACCACGTTCACGTTCAATATCATTAGAATCCATAACCCGCTCAGCTACTTCCTGATTCTCACGAAATACTCCACTTTGCTTTAAAAGTTCATCCACCAGTGTTGTTTTACCATGGTCAACGTGAGCAATAATTGCTATATTACGAATGTCTTCTCTATTGATTTTCATATGTTTCCTCCTTAAAATACGGAATAAGATTAGTTTTTTCACGCAAATCCAAGTCTAGCACATAGAAGAACGCCTTTCAAGAAATTTACATAAAAAAGAAAGCGAAAAAATGCCGATATTTTCTGACATTTTTTCGCTTTTCTTGTGAAAATGCACATCCGTATATTTATTTACCTTTGCTGCCTGGTAAGCTTTTGTTTCCGTTGCGAAGTATATCCATTCCCCTGCAAATCTACTGCTGCATTTTGAAAAGCACCCTCTTCATTACTATCATCAGCCGGTGGCGATGCTTCCCAAACTCCCTGCGGAATTGTTGGAACAGGTTTCTTCTTCTCTGTTTCTTTCATAAACAATGTCTCCTTTTCTGTTTTGTTTAGTATATCCCAAACAAAGCAGAAACAAACATTATAGGTTTACTTACCCGAAGATTTTTTTGTATTATCCTTGGAAGACAGTTTTTTGGCTGCTTTCTTTTCCTGTGCTTTATAATCATATCTGAATACCACAACAGAAAGAGGAGGTAAATGCATTGTAATGGAATAATCTTTTCCATTCCACGGCTCCGGTGCTGCTTTAATGGATTTTGCATTCATTCTCCCGTAGCCTCCAAATTCCTCTGCATCCGAGTTAAGAATCTCTTCGTAATTGCCTGGACATGGAACCCCAACAATAAACCCGTCTCTGTCAACCGGTGTAAAGTTACATACAAACAATAGCTGATTCTTTGTTGTAGAACCACGCCTGATAAAAGAAACAATACTGCTTTGAGGATCATCACAGCTAATCCATTCAAATCCCATTGGGTCCTGATCATTATAATATAATGCATCATAATCATGATACAATTTATTCAATGCTTTTACATAATTCTGTATACCTCTATGGCTTCTCGCATCCTCTCCGTCCAGTAAAAACCAGTCAAGACTTCTTGTCTCACTCCACTCACGAAGCTGTGCAAATTCCTGACCCATAAATAATAATTTCTTACCGGGATGCCCATACATAAACCCATATGCTGTACGAAGGTTCGCAAACTTATCATCATGAAGACCCGGCATTTTATTAATCATAGAACATTTTAAATGTACCACTTCATCATGTGAAATAACTAAAATAAAATTCTCTGAATATGCATACATCAAACTAAAAGTCAGGCGGTTATGATTAAATTGCCTGAAATAAGGGTCTAATTTCATGTAATCCAAAAAATCATTCATCCAACCCATATTCCATTTAAATAAAAATCCCAGTCCCTCCATAGATACCGGTGCTGTAACACCGGCCCAGGAAGTAGATTCCTCCGCAATAACAAACACACCCATGTTTAATGCTTCAATGGTCTTATTCAATTTCATTAAAAGCTTTATTGCATCATAGCTCTCATTACCACCATCTTCATTCGGAAGCCAGTTACCACCCTGCTTACCATAATCCAAATAAAGCATGGAAGCAACTGCATCCACCCTTAAAGCATCAATATGATATTCTTTCACCCAGAAAATTGCATTTGCAATCAGGAAATTAGATATTTCATTACGCCCATAATCAAAAATATAAGTTCCCCAATCAGGATGTTCGCCTCTACGGCTATCCGGATGTTCATAAAGTGCCATACCGTCAAAACGTCCAAGTCCATGGGCATCCCTCGGAAAATGTGCAGGAACCCAGTCAAGAATTACAGCAATTCCATTTTTATGCATATAATCAACAAAATACATAAAATCTTCCGGATCACCATAACGACGGGTTGGCGCATAATAATTTGTTACCTGATAGCCCCATGAACCATCAAACGGATACTCCGCAATCCCCATTAATTCGATATGGGTATATCCCATATCTTTCACATAATCTGCCACCATTGGTGCCAAATCCCGATAGTTGAAAAATCCATTCTCATCATCTTCAATACGTTTTTTCCATGAACCAAGATGCAATTCATAAATCGCCATTGGCTGACGCATTGCATCATTACGGCTAATACCTTTCCGGGCTTCCATCCATCTCTGATCTTTCCAATTGTATTTGGTAATATCCTTAACAACAGATGCATTATCCGGTCTAAACTGCGCACAGTTGCCATATGGATCCGACTTTAGAATCTCCTCCCCATATCTCGATAAAATGTTAAATTTATAGACCGCATCTTCTCCTACATCAGGAATAAACAATTCAAAGAATCCTGATGTAGTCATCATATTCATTGGGTGTAATGCACCATCCCACATATTAAAGTCACCCACAACTGACACACGTCTTGCATGCGGCGCCCATATCGCAAAGTATGTTCCTGCAACGCCATCAATTTTCATAGGATGCGCACCAAGCTTTTTGTAAATCTCCCAATGGTTACCCTCTGCAAATAAATGCACATCCACATCGCCAAGCTGGTTATCAAAACTATATGGATCTGCTGAAATGATTGTAGAGCCATCCTGATAAGTTGTTACAAAACGATATTTGCTGCCATTAATTTTCTTTTTGGCAAGATAAAGCGCATAAAATCCATTATCATCCACACGCTCCATCTCATATTCGGTCTTTCCGTCAGGTTCAATTACTTTACATCTTGCGGAATGCGGTTTGTAAGCTGTAATCATCTGCCCCTCTCCATAATCATGATTACCAAGAATATGCTTGGGTGCATTGATTTTGCCCGCCAACAATTCGTCATATAGTATCCAGTTCATCCACTGCTGAATCTTAATGTTCATACGTTCCCTCCATACATATATTCTTGTCCTATATTATGATTGGCACAAATTCATTGTGCCAATCACCCGATACGTGTATATCATACCACTTTTCAAGATATCTGTAAATAACCGAGAGACACATTTTTAGACAAATGTCTATTGTTTCTTATTATAAATATTATAATTCCAAAACCACCATCATCATGTTTGAATTCCACAGTCTACGGCATGAATTCGAAGAAATCCTCAAAATCCTCAACCGGATACCTCCCACTCCTATTATTTTGCTCTGTTGTCTGTCTTGTTTCCTCTTCCTCCTTCGGCATATCCTTTTTTGCACCAAGAGTTACGGTAAGCGTTACTTCTTCGTATTCGCCCTTTTCATTATTACGCTGTATCACCATTTCAATCTTTTCTCCAGCCTTCTTACCGGTCAAAACAGCCTGCAGTGTATCCATTGTCTTTACTTCACGGGTTCCGAATTTGGTTATGATATCACCAGCCTTTAATCCGCACTGGTCAGCCGGGGAACCCGCAACAATCTTAACCACATATACCCCCTGCGGCATATTAAAGCTCTTCTCATATTCCTGTGTAACATCATTACCCTGAATACCAAGATATCCCTGTTCCTCCTCCTCAATAACTTCAGCATTCATCAAATCATTAATAATCGGAATGGCTGTGGAAATAGGAATCGCATACCCCATCCCCTCTACCTGGCTGTCAACGAATTTGACTGTATTAATTCCAATCACTTCACCATTTGAATTCAGCAGTGCACCACCACTGTTTCCGGGATTAATCGCTGCGTCTGTCTGAAGTAATGTCATGGTCTTATCTTCCATTTCAACCTCACGATTCAGTGCGCTGATATATCCTACAGTAACAGACTGTCCGTATCCCAACGCATTACCAATTGCTATTGCATTCTCGCCAACTTTTAAATCATCAGAAGAACCAAGGGCTGCTACCTTAATTTTTGAAAGGGTGTCTGCTGCCACATCCTTAACATCAACTGCCACAACAGCTAAATCAGCTGTTTCATCATAACCTTTTACTGTAGCCTCCACAGATGTTTCATCTGCAAAAGATACCGTAATCTCTTTTGCCCCTGATATAACATGATTGTTTGTAACAACCAAAATCTCTTTATCATTTTGTCCTATAATGATGCCTGAACCAGAACCGCTTACCTCCTGTTCATACGACTGAAACCATGATCTAACCACCTCAACGGATGTATTGGTAATAGAAACAATTGACGGCATAGTTTCCTCTGCCACATCAGCAACGCTTCCCCTGCTATCTGTTTTTGCCGTATTTTCTGATTTTACAGGTGTAACCTGATCCAGCGTAACAGTATCATTTTTCATTAATTTGCTGCCTACTGCATTTACACCGAACATAACACCACCTGCAATCAGTCCAAATGCCACAGCAGAGGCTGCAAATCTCGTGACCTTTTTCGCCTTTCCTGTCGAAGGCTTCTTTTCTTTTTTCTGTTTTTTGCTTTTTGGCTGTTCCGGTGATGGTGTGCCAAAATCATTACCTGTATATATTCCCTTTCCATATGCGCTTCCCTGGCTATAGGGATTGCTTTGCTGAGAGGTATTGCTATCCGATGACTGCCCTGCATTATAATTATTTTCACTATTATAATTCAGATTATCCGATGTATTTTTCCCTGATATATCCTCCCTGCTATACGGACTCTCATTTCTTCCATAATGATATGTGGATTCTGTTTGTTCATTCATACTATTCTCATTTTCCATAGCCAAAGCCACCTTTCTAAATTGTAACATAAGCCCTAAAAAAACAAATACCAGGATTCTTATGCATTTGCAATAATCATATATGTTTCTCATATGAACTTACAAACATATCCTAGCAATTATTTGTGACGAAATTGTGACAGTCTTATTGTAAATTTGTGACGCCATACATTATTAC
>JAIDHZ010000136.1 GCA_029052995.1 Lachnospiraceae bacterium
CCCATTCTCCTGCTGTTTTGGCACCTTTTCCAAAGCTTTCTGCCCCTTTTCCAATGCTTTGGGCACCTTTTCCTATCGCATCCGTTGCCCGCTTTGTTGCCTTTCTGCTTTCCTCCTTTACCTTATCAAAATCAATATTCTTTTTTTCCTCCTGATAGTTGGCTCGCACATGATATGCCTCTAAGATTTCAGCGGAAAGCACCTTTATATCTCCAAAATCCTCAATCGCCTCCTCCTGCGACAACCCATTCTTCATCTTCATGTCAATATGCTGTTCATATTCTTCTATAATGTCTGCAATTTCTTTTTCTTCCAAAACAGAAAGATTATTTCTAAGCTTTGCAATAAATTCTTCTTTTTTCATTTTCACTTCCCGTATAGTAAGCTTTTTTGAAAACCACCATACATTCCCCTTTCTTTACTATTTCTACATTACCATATATTGATGCCCTGGGCTTTTTTCTGCATCGAACGCTCTCATTCTTTTACTCTTGCATTATGTCAGGTTCTTTGGTTTCTTTTTTCGAGAAACCCACTGACACATTCTGAAAATTCTTTCCATTCCTGTTCAAGCTGTTCCTCATATAGTACACCAGTGGCCGTTATATGATAGTATTTCCTTGGCGGACCTTCCGTAGATTCTTTAATATATGTTTCAAAATAATGTTCATTGGTAAGGCGCTTTAATAAAGGATAAATGGTTCCCTCGTTCACATCCACCACCTTCGAAACCTCCTCTACCAGTTCATATCCGTACATATCCTGATAAATTACAGACTTTAGGACAATCAGCTCCAGTACGCCCTTTTTAAATTGTGCATTCACCTGCTCACCTCTTTTCCTTCATCAGCTATTATAATAAACCCATTACTATGCAATGTCAAGTACTAAAAAAATATTAGTACTAAATATAAACACCTTTTAAAATGCAAAGTGCCAGACAGTAATCAGATACTGTCCGGCACTCTACTCATTTTATATTTCTATATTACACTTTTCGTTTATTCTATATTTGTTCCTTTACCCCCTTGATGGCATCATTGCAACAATCCGACTCGCAAAATCATTAAAATTCTGGGTCTGTAAAATAATGCGCCCGGGGCCTGTAAGCTTTGTCAAAAATAATCCTTCTCCTCCAAATACAATATTGCTAAGGCCCTTTACCGTTTCAACCTCATAGCGGACAGTCTTATCAAATGCCACCACATTACCGGTATCAACCTTTATTACCTCCCCGGCATCAAGCTGTTTTACAACCTGGTCACCATCTATTTCTAAAAATACATGACCATTACCGCTAATATCCTGCAAAATAAACCCTTCCCCGCCAAATACACCGGCAGACAGCCTTTTTGTCAGAGCGATGGAAAGATCAACCCCTTCTTCCGCACACAAAAATGCACGTTTTTGTGCAATGATACCTGATGTTCCCGTCAGATTTACCGGAAGAATATCTCCCGGAGCTGTTGCACCAAATGCAATATGCGCTCCTTCTCTTCTTGCTGTATATGTAGCCATAAATAGTGACTCTCCCGTCAGCATTCTGCCAAGACCTTTCATCAGCCCTCCTTTTGTATTTGTCTTCATCTCAATGCCCTCTGTCTGCCAAACCATTCCACCACTTTGGGTATACATACTCTCACCTTGGGAAAGTGTTACCTCCACTGCCGGAACTGTCTTTCCAATTACTTCATACTGCATATTTTCTCCTCCTAATTTCTTAAAGCCCTTTTGCTTTTTTTGTACATGCTTTCATTGCCTCAAATATGGCACTACGCATTCCTTTTTCTTCCAAAACCCTGACAGCTTCTATTGTTGTTCCACCCGGAGAGCATACCATATCCTTTAACTCACCAGGATGTTTTCCTGTTTCCAACACCATTTTTGCACTTCCTAGTACAGCCTGCGCAGCAAATTCATAGGCCTGCGTTCTAGGCATACCATCTGCTACTGCAGCATCCGCCATGGCCTCAATAAACATAAACACATAAGCTGGTGAACTTCCACTTACAGATACCACCACATCCATCAGGGATTCCGAAATAATTTCACATTTCCCAAAACCGCACAAAATACTTACTACATGTTCTAATTCCTCATCTGTAACATTTTCATTCCGGCAGGCACCTGTAATCCCCACCCCCACCAAAGCGGGTGTATTAGGCATGGTGCGAACAATTTTAACCATGCTTCCAAATTGTTGTTCCAACCATTCCAATGTCTTACCCGGCGCAATTGTAACAATAAGCTGTTCTTTTGTAACAATATCCTTGATTTCTTCAATTACACTCTCATAAAATTGCGGCTTTACGGATAATATCAAAACCTCTGCTGACTTTGCTGCTTCTTTATTATCTGTTGTAACCAATATGCCCAGTTCCGTTTTCACCCTGTCAAGACACGATTCTGATACATCTGCACCAATAATCTCTTCTCTGGGTACAATCCCATTACCAATAATTCCTTTCATCATTGCACTTGCCATATTACCACAACCAATAAATCCTATTTTCATATGTCTATCCTCCAATCCCCATATACTATGATATATCATTTTTTAATTTCTGTACTTTCCCTTTACAAATTTGTCTGCCCAAAATAATCCACCTTAATTAAAAGCTGCATATTTTACTTGCCTGTCTTCACAATAGCACATACACAAATGTCTAAGCATAATCCGATTATACATATAAAAACGCCGAACCCAAATAATTAAAATTCAAATCCGACGCTTTTGGCATATCTATATTC
>JAIDHZ010000137.1 GCA_029052995.1 Lachnospiraceae bacterium
CCAATATACAAAACAATTCCAGCTTTGTTAAACAATTTATTAAAGTTCTTTCTTTATTAAAGTAAGTGCCCTGCCCCTATGGCTAATCTCATTTTTTTCTTCAGGTGATAGCTCAGCTGTAGTTTTTCCATATTCCGGCAGAAAGAAAATGGGGTCATAACCAAAACCGTTTTCCCCCCGCTCCTCGTAACCAATTATCCCCTCAATAGTTCCACGTTTTGTAATCACACGACCATCAGGAAATGCTGCTGCTATGGCACAGACAAACCGGGCAGTACGCTGCTCATCTGGCACTCCGGCAAGGTTTTCTATAATTTTCTGATTTTTAATATGGTATGATGTATTCTCACCCATCCATCTTGCAGACCTGATTCCGGGTTCTCCGTCCATATAATCCACTTCCAATCCGGAATCATCTGCCAAAACCAGACATCCCACTGCCTTGCTGATTGCAGTTGCTTTGATAACTGCATTTTCCTCAAACGTGGTGCCATCCTCTACAATTTCCATATCAATTCCCGCTTCTTTCATCGAAAGAATTTCATAATTCAAATCTCCTAAAATCATACATATTTCTTTCATTTTATTTTCATTTCCTGTGGCAAAAATTAATCTTTCCATACATTTTCTCCTCTTAATTGCATATTATATCACATGTCACCAATTTTCAAAGAAAATTGATGGCCTGCTTGTGCATCAGCACAATTCATTATATCACAAGCAAAGCTTGTCCAATAATACTTACAGATTCACCCTTGCAAGCAAGTGAATCTGTGTGTATTATATCATATGTCACCAATTTTCGGAGAAAATTGATGACCTGCCTGTGCATCAGCACAATTCATTATATCATAACTCCGCAGTGTACCGGCTGTGCATAAGTTCTGATTACAAAATCAAAGATTTTGAGCATCACTTATCGCCTGTTTTTCTTTTGTTCTCATTGCATCCCAACTCATTTGGAATCATTCTTCATTTAAATTCCTTTTGGGCGGTTTAGGCCCCATATACTGATAAAAATAAGATTTAATCATACCATTATAAATCTTGCGGTTCTTCGTTGCCTTATGTCCTAAATACCGCTCTGCATCCTCATAGGAAGTAATGATATATTTTGACCATGTGTCCAGTCTGTCAAAACTCTTTCCCATTTCCTTATATAATCCCGGCAGTTCTGCCTTGTCCTCCATACGCTCTCCATATGGTGGATTTGTAATAATAAATCCGTATTTTCTGGGACTGGACAATTCTTTCATATTCCGTTGTTGAAAATGAATATACTGTGCCACATCAGCAGCCCTCGCATTTTCCATGGCACATTTCACTATTCCACCGTCTAAATCATATCCCTGGATATTCATCTGTATATCCTTAATAATCTGATCCTCCGCTTCCGTTACCGCCTCACGCCATGCTGATTGGGGCAGGATATTTTCCCATTTTTTTGCCGTAAATTCCCTATTCATTCCCGGTGCAATTTTTGCCCCAATCATAGCCGCCTCAATAGGAAATGTACCACTGCCGCAAAACGGATCAACCAATATCCGGTCTTTATTCCACGGTGTAAGCATAATCAGTGCCGCCGCCAGTGTTTCCGAAATCGGTGCTTTGCCCACAAGCTTTCTGTAACCCCGTTTGTGAAGAGAAGTTCCTGAGCTGTCTATGGCAATGGTCACCATATCCTTTAATATAAACACACGAATTGGATACTCCGGGCCATTTTCCTCAAACCAGTTTAAATGATAGATGCCCTTGAGTCTCTCAACAATTGCTTTCTTCACTATAGACTGGATATCCGAACCACTGAAGAGTTTTGATTTATTGGTGGTTGCCTTTGTGACCCAAAACTTTGCATCTTTTGTCAAATATTGTTCCCAGGGCAGAGCCTTGGTTGCCTCAAACAGCTCGTCAAAAGTCAGTGCCTGAAAGCTTCCAACCTTTACCATAATCCGTTCTGCCGTACGAATAAAAATATTGGCTCGGGCAACCGCTTCCGCATCTCCCTTAAACACTATACGTCCATCCTCCACGGATATAATCTCATATCCCAAATCTGTAATTTCTCTTTTTAATACTGCCTCAGTCCCAAAATGACAGGGGGCAATCAGTTCCATCTGCTGCATATTCATCCTCTTTCATATTATAATTTCTGAAATTATAGTAACACTATTTTAAGCTCATCTTTTAAATAACCTAGTTTAATATACTATAACAGATTTTAT
>JAIDHZ010000138.1 GCA_029052995.1 Lachnospiraceae bacterium
TATCTGTTCTATCTGGATGATGCCAGAGGGGCAGCTTTTGTAGGAGCAGTATTTTTAATTGGTGCATTTTCCGGCAGCTTAGTTTCTGTGAATCTGTCGCCGGCTTTAGCAGGACTTGGAATTGTATTTGGTGCAGCTTGTGGCTTTACAGCAGCATTTTTCCGTATCCGGTATATGCTGATTCATTTAGACAGACATATTTATGGAAGAGGGAAAATTGTAAAACAAGTGAAGACATTAAAAAAGAAACACGATATTATAACAGTTTATACATTTGCGAATAGAGAAAAAGGGGGTGACTCTTATTAAAGTCTTAATTATTGGTGAATATGGTTTTATGACGAATCATCTGATTGACCGTCTGAATAGAGAAAAATGTGACATATATACAATTGCAGGGATTAGATCAAAGGAAAAGGCAAATAAGCTTCCTTCCCATACCGTGTTTGAATTTTCGCCGGATAGTGTGGCGGTAAAATATATTATGCAGTGTATCAAACCAGATGTGGTGATTTTTATGGGAGCTCAGAATGATTCCTACAACTGGAATAATGATATGACATTTACTCAGTATACGGCTGAATTAAATAATGTGCTGATATGGGCAAAAACCAATAAGGTGAAACGTTTTATTTATCTTTCCACCATGGAGCTATACGAAGGAGATTATGAGAATCCTGTTTCAGAAGAGACGAATCCGGTTGCAAAGGAATTCAAACATCTTACTATTTATAATGGAGAATCCCTTTGCAGGCTCTATGATGATGAGATCATGCATGTAAATGTTTTGAGACTGCCGGTTGTATTTGGACCATCTCATTTTGTATATGAGAACTTTAATCTGATTGAAAAAATGTTTTTCGATGCAAAACGAAAGGGTAAAATTTCCCTGAGCGGTTTTGGCTCTTATATGGTTATTTATGTATCGGATGCAGTAGATGCGGTCTATAAGCTCATGACAGAGAAAAAATGTAAACAGTATGTGTATCATGTAAAAGGCAGTGAAGTCACTACAGATAGAGAAATTATGGATCTTTTTAAGAAGGATTATAATATTTCATCACAACTTGTTGGAAAAGAGGACACAAAGAGAAAAGTGTCTTTCAATGGGGAAAATTTCGAAAAAGAATTTTTCTATTCTCCGCATATTGACCTTTCGTTAGGGATCAAACGTATTGCAGGGTTTGTTGAAGAAAATTATGAAGAGTTGATAAAAAAAGCCATAATAGAAGAGGAAGGAGCAAAGAAGGAACAGAGAAAAAAAGAGAAGGAGAATCTGAAAATTATCTTAACAAATGCAAGAAAAACGGTGGAAAATATTGCATTGTTTGCAGTGTTCTTTCTTTTAACAAGTAATCTTGGTTCTTTGAAGATATTTGCAGATATAGATTTTATGCTCTTTTATATACTGATTACTGCTCTTTCATTTGGTGTAGGACAGAGTGTTTTTTCTGTTATACTGGCAACCTGCGGAAATGTATATCTCCGAATGAAGGATACGGAAATTGGAATTGCTTCCATTATTTCCCAGTATCCGGTTATTTTTCAGTTTTTGGCATATTTCATTTTGGCAATCATGATTTCCTATACAATTTTAATGAATCGGCAGAAAGAAAAAGAAAAGCAAGAGGAACTGGAAGATCTGCAACAGGAATATGAATTAATCTATGATGTTAATAAAACAAATATTGAAATTAAGAGAGTCTTTGAGGACAGACTGATAAATTATGGAGATAGTATTGGTAAAATTTACAATATTGTATCTGAGCTGGATTTATTAGATCCGGAAAAAATCGCAGTTGCTTCCCTAGAAGTTGTACGGAAAATTATGAATGTAATGGATGTATGTATCTACAAAGCTGCGAGAGATGGATATTATCATTTTATTGATGCGACGACGGAAGATGCAAAAGTGATGAGACGTGCCATCCGGTTAGCTGATTATCAGGAATTAAGCCAGACATTGGAAACAGGAGATATTTTTGTAAATCATAAAATCGGTGATGAACTGCCCAGGATGGCGGCTCCAATCCATTCAGATAATAAAATGATTTATATTATTATGTTATGGAATATGGAGTTTGAGCAGTTAAATACGTATCAGAAGAATTTGTTTTTAGTATTAGCCAAAATCATTACTTCCAGTTTGAAAAAAGCTTATCAGTATGAAGAAGTGGGAAGAATGCAGAATTATTATGAGAATACGGATATTTTATTCCCAAGTGTATTTAATGCACATGTATTAGAAAAGATGCAGGATATACCATATGACCAGTCTGAATATAGTATCATTCAAATTGATTCAGAGGGCAGAAGTATGGAGGAGATGAGTGATTGCCTAAGAATGCTTGTGCGTGATGAGGATAAGATTGGTAAGATAAAGGATGAGGATCCCAATATATATCTTCTTGTCCATGCAGGTTATTCTGAAGTTTCCTTTGTTGTACAGAAGTTAAATAAAAATGGGATTAAGGGTAAGGCGGTTAAAGGAAATGAATTTAAATAGTGAAGCAATTATTTTCGAAATCATCATCATTAATACGCTCATAGCAATTTTATATATGATTATTATGTGGTTCGTAAAAAGGCAGCCCCATGTATTTTTAAGAGGGGTTACCATGCTCCTTTGTCCGATTGTGGGGATTTTGTGCTATTTTTTCTGTTTTCTCTTTGAAGTAATGTTCCCAAAGGGGAATGTGGATTATGATAATTTAAGCATGGATAAGAGCAAGAAGGAATTTTTAGAAACAGTAGATAAGGAGAATGAGATGGAGGTGATTCCGTTAGAAGAGGTTTTAACGGTGTCAGTTGCCAAGGACAGAAGACGGGCTATGCTGAATATGCTGAAAATGGATATTAGTGAAAAACTGAGTCTCGTACGAAAGGCAGTTGAAAATGATGATTCGGAAACATCTCATTATGCAGCAGCAGCACTAACGGATGTATTTAATCAGTTTAACCTGCAATTAAATGACATACAGGTAAAGTATGATAGTGACAGAACGGATGAAAAGACAAACATTGAGTTTTTGGATATCGTTCTTCGGATTTTAAACAGTGGGGGATTGCTGGGTGTAGAAGAAACCAAATATTATTATATGTACATTAATCTGGTAATTAATTTGGAAAAGTACCATCCGGAGGCGATTACGGAGGCTTATTATGCGATGATGGTAAGTGCATTGGAAAGGGTAGGAAAGATACAGGATGCAGAGGAATGGGCAGAAAAGTCTTTAGAACGGCAGCCGGAAGCAGAACAGTCTTATCTGAATGTAATGTATATAAAGTACATTCTGGGAAAAGAAGAAGATTTTAAAGAAGTATTAAAGAAACTGACAGGTTCTAGTATTGCGTTGTCTCAAAAGGGACTGGATATTGTAAGATTCTGGCTTGTAAGATAAATGGAGGTATAAAAAGATGGAAGACAGTATATTTTATTTTGTACAATTTACCTTTTTCTTTTTCTTATATATTATTTTTATACCTGCAAAGGTAATGGGACTGAAGCTAAGCGGAAAGAAAGCCGGAGAAAATGCACTAAAAGCACTGATTGTCAGCCATGTAACAATTATCAGTTGTGTATATCTGCTGGGATTATTACAAATATATAATACGGTTACGCTTTTTTTAAGTCTTATAATTATTATTCTGATTTACTGGAAACTGGAAAAGAAGGTATCTTATAAAGGGAGACTGTTTTCGGCACTTGAATGGCTGGCACTAATCAGCAGTGGTCAATATAAGCTTCAGATTTATATAAGAGAGATAATTGGGAAGATAAGGCACAATAAAAAACTATCTTACAAAAAATATGGAAAAGAATTATTTACAAAAAATATACTCGGGTATCTGGTTATGTTTATTTCCTTTGGAATATTAATAGCCAGAAAATGGCCGCTGGTTTTTAATAATTATGCCTATCTTACATCAGATATGTATGTGCATAATGAGTGGATCAATTTTATGGAACAGGGTGATATATTTTATGATGGAGTATATCCTTTTGGAATGCATAATATGTTGTCTGCTTTCCATAAAATGTCATTTCTTAATTTAAATGTGGTATTCCGTTATTGGGGGGCTTTTAACTGCCTCTTTTTAGCAGTAATGATTTGGTTTGCTGCTAATAGGATATTTCATTCTAAGGCTGCTGCATTGCTTCCCGTAATTATTTACTGTGTAACAGATTTTACGAGCTATACGTATGGATTCCGTTCAATTTATACACTTCCACAGGAAACAGGTATGCTGTTTTTGTTGCCGTGTGTTTGTTTTTTTGGCAGGTTTTTAAGAAATCAAAAATGGAAAGATGGTATTTATTTTGTCTTGAGTGCTGCGATTGTTTTGTCTATGCATTTTTATACTGTTATTTTTGCAGTTCTGTTATGTGTCGGTATTTGTATTCCATTTATAAAAACTGTGTTGAAGCCGGTCATGTTAAAGAAACTGTGTTTGAGTGTGGGACTGATCGCATTTATCAGCATTACGCCTTTCATTTTTGGCTTGGCATTCGGAAAGCAATGGCAGGGTTCTATGGGATGGGCGATTGGGATTATGAGTTCCTCGAATCAGCAAAATCATGGTGAGGAAACGGCTGATGATGAAGCCGACGGTGTAGAGCCTGAGGAGACGGAAGAGGAAGGAGAAGCCGCTTTCGATAATGATAAAGAACAAGTATCTTTTATAGGTAAGATAAAAAATAAGCTGAAAGCCGTCTATCATCTTCAGGTAGAGGTTATGAATTCTTATTGGGGCAGGGTATTCTGGATATGTATGGTGCTTTTTGTGGTATATTATGCAGGACTGGTACTGCTTAAGAAGATAACATGGAAGGATAAAATGTATGCGGGCATATGGGTGTTTCTGTTTTTGCTTGTGATTATGTATAGTTATGAGATTCTGGGTATTCCGCAGATTATGAAGGGAGAGAGATTGACCATGTTTATTGGTTATATCGCTCCTCTTATTCTGGCATTGCCGGGGGAGATATTATGCCGGATCATGCCGAGGAATATCAGATTTGCCGGTACAATCGGGAGTTATGGAATGGCAGCAGCTCTTTTTTATGTCACATACCATTTGGGTTATATGCCGGTACAGTCGTATTTCTATCTGGAATCATCACTGGCTGCAAAAGCTTGCGTGAAAGCGGATGCGGAACTGCCTAAGGGAACTTGGACGGTGGTATCCCCTGTAGAGGAATTACCTCTAGTGAGGAACAGGGGTTATCACTATGAACTTTGGGAATTTATTTCGGATATGGAAGTTTATAATGAAGCGATGTATCTTGAAATACCAACCAAATATGTATTTTTTGTTTTGGAGAAAAAACCACTTGTATATAACGAAGTCCGTTATAGTGACATGGAATATAATAATGAGCCGATACGAATGTCTGATGCATATAATATATTTACAAAAGAGATACTTGGAATTTCTGAGACGGGCATGATGAAATTTTATAATATTCCGGAAAATAGAAGGACAATGGAGGCTAAGCTTTATTATTGGTTAGAGGAATACCGAAAAGCATTTCCGGAACAGATGGAGGTCTATCTGGAAGATGAGGAATGTGTTGTCTATAAATTTGAACAGAATCCATATATGCTGAACAATTTTGCAATTGACTATGGTTTTAACGAATACAATGAACTGGAATATTATGAAAGACTCCGTAACGCTATGTATAAACGGGGAGAAGATGTTTCAGAGATTGATCTGAAAATATCAGAGCTGCAGGAGGAAAACGAAGCAGCTTCGGAAGAAAATAATGATAAGCAGGAAGAAAAAGAAGCAGTTCAGGAGTGATGCAATGAAAAAAAAGATTCTTTTTGTAATCAATACGATGGGAAGAGCTGGTGCGGAAAAATGTCTGATGTCCATGTTAAAATACATGGATAAGGATAAGTATGACATTTCGCTGTTTTCTGTTATTAATCGTGGGGAAATGTTTGATTATGTGCCGGAGGGAGTAAGGATACTGAATGAGAATCCTTGTTCTTTGTCCGTGCTGGATAGGAAAGCCAAAAAGGAACTGGCAAAGACAATTTTAAAAAATGGATTTCGGAAGGGATATTTTTTTAAGGAAGCAGGATATCTGCGAAAAACGATCTCATATCAAAGAAAAAGAGGAGAAATTGATTTTAAAAAACTTTTTTGGAAACTGCTTTCCGATCATGCTCCCAAACAAAAAGAAACCTATGATCTTGCAGTTGCTTATATTCAGGGAGCGGCTACCTATTATGTTATGGATCATATTCATGCAAAGAAAAAAATTACATTTTTGCACAATGAATTTATAGACAGTGGGTATTGTCCGGAATTAGAAGAAACTTATTATGAACAGGCAGATGGTATTTATTGTGTATCTAAAAGCATATGTGATCATTTTGCAAAGATTTATCCGAAAATGGCAGGAAAAATGGATGTTTTTTACAATCTTTTAGATGTGGAAGATATTAAACAGAAAGCGTTGCAAAAAGATGATATGTCACCATTGTTCCAAAAGAAAGAGGGAGAGACCATTCTTTTAACAGCGGCGAGGCTTGCACCGGTGAAGGCTTACGACCTTGCAGTTCCGGCATTAGCTATTGTAAGAAAACAGGGGTATAACGTAAAATGGTACGTATTAGGAGACGGTCCTGAAAAGGATGCAATAAAAGGAATGATTAAAGAATACGGGTTGGAAGACAGTTTTATCTTACTGGGAGCACATAAGAATCCGTATCCGTATATGGCTGCTTGTGATATTTATGTACAAGCCACCAGATATGAGGGCTGCTGTACTTCCATTTCGGAAGCAGTCATATTAGGAAAACCGGTAATTGCTTCTGATTGTGACGGAAATAAAGAACAATTGACCCGTTATGAAACAGGGATTTTTGTAGCGTTAAATGCAGAGGATATTGCAAGGGGAATCATACAGATGGTTTCAGACAGGGAATTGTCCCAGAAACTCGTGGAGCAGGCTAATATGGATGATTTTGACCCATATGGCTCCTTGAGACGGATATACCGGTATGTAGAGGGGTAGAAATATGAGAAGAGTACAGAGAATAAACCCATATATCATGCTTTGTTTTTTAGTGTTGCAGGTAGTGTTATTTTGCAGACAGATTGTTCTTGCAAGTCCCGAGAAGCCTCTGACGCTCAATGTTCATTATATCCGGTATAATGAAGATTATGAGGATTGGAGTCTTTGGATTTGGGGAGACGGTGAAGGAACAGAATATGAATTTACCGGTCAGGATGGTGAAAAAGGAGTAAGTGCCCGGATTGAACTGGAAAAAACAGCAGAGTATTCCCAGATCGGAGTATTAATAAAGTATAAGGACTGGGAAAAAAAAGATGTAAATGCAGACCGATATCTGGATCTTTCCAAAGCACAAGACGGGGTGCTGAATGTCTATTTTATACAGGAAGAAGAAGAGATTTTTTATTCGGAAGAAGAGGTTTTAGCAGGCCAGAAAATTACAAGGGTGCAGTATGATAATTTGAATCAGATTTCTTTTGCGGTGTATAGTCTGGAAATGCAGGTAGAACAACTGAAAAAACAAAAGATATCCGTAGAAATGGAAAACGGGAATACTTATCCGCTTAAGGTTTTGGAGCTGACTAAGGAAGGTAACATGCTCAAAGGAAAAGGGGAATTGGAGCATTCCTTAAATCTGTCAGCAAGTAATTATCTGTTGATCGATGGAATGGAGAAAAAAGTGATAGAAGCAAGAGCCGTCTTTGCTACCAAAGAATTTGAAGAGTCCTATTACTATGATGGGGACGATTTAGGAGCTGTATATAGTAAGGAAGCCACTGCTTTTCGTGTATGGGCACCTACGGCGAGTCAGGTCGCAGTTAATCTGTATGAGTACGGAGAGGGGAATGATCCTATTCAATCATATCCAATGGAGCAGTCCGAGAAGGGAACCTGGTATCTCAAATTACCAGGTGATTATGACGGCGTGTATTACACTTATTCTGTAACGGTGCATGAGAATACAGAGGAAGCAGTAGACCCGTATGCAAAAGCCTGTGGTGTAAATGGTCTTAGGGGGATGATTATTAATCTTGCCAATACGAATCCCGATGGATTTACAGAAGAGAATAAGCCTTCGCTTACGTCTTTTTCTGACATTATATTGTATGAAATGAGCGTAAGAGACTATACGATAGATGATAGCTCCGGAGTAAAAGAAAAAGGAAAATATCTGGGACTGACAGAAGAAGGAACAGTAAATTCCAATGGAGAGTCTACGGCACTTGATTATTTGGGGGAATTGGGAGTTACACATGTACATTTACTTCCATCTCAGGATTTTGGCGGTGTAGACGAGAAAAATCCTTCTGATTCATATAATTGGGGTTATGGTCCACAGAATTATAATGTACCTGAGGGTTCTTATTCCACGAATCCTCATGACGGCGAGGTAAGGGTAAATGAATATAAGCAGATGGTGCAAAGCCTTCACAAAAAAGGAATCCGTGTGGTAATGGATGTGGTTTATAATCATACTTATGACACAGAGGAATCAAATTTTAACAAGATTGTGCCGGGATACTATTACCGTATGACGGAGGAGGGAGGTTATTCCAATGGTTCAGCCTGCGGAAATGAGGTGGCGACAGAGCGGGCGATGGCAAGAAAATTTATAGTTGATTCTGCAGTATACTGGGCGAAGGAATATCATATTGATGGCTTTCGTTTTGATTTAATGGGGCTGATTGATATAGAAACAATGCAGTTAATCAGAAAGAAACTGAATGAGGTAGATGAAAGTATATATATATACGGTGAGGGATGGACCGGAGGAGACACGGTAAGCACCGAAAAAATGGCGGAATCCGTAAATGCGAAGGATATGCCGGGAATCGCTGTCTTTTCCAATGTATTCAGACGTGGTATTCAAAAATATGTCAGTGGTATTTTTGATGAGGACTATGCGGAGGATGCTGTTTTGTTTGGAGTTGTAGCAGCGACAGAGAATGAAAAAACGAAACAGTCAATGGGAAGCTGGACGGAGAATCCAATGCAGTGTATTAATTATGCCTCCTGTCATGATGGATTTACTTTATGGGATTTGATAAGGCAGAACTGCAGCAGTGAAACAGAAGAGATGTGGAAAAAGAGAAACCGTTTGTCAGCAGCTATTGTGATGACAACACAGGGAGTACCGTTTATCCAGTCAGGTGAGGAGCTTTTGCGAAGCAAGGTGGCAAAAGATGATCCGGAAAGAATATATTCAAATTCCTATAATGCTAATGACTATGTGAATAGTATAAAATGGGACAGCATTTCCAAAGCTCAGGATATGATTGCTTATTATAAAGGATTAATGGAATTTAGGAAAGAGCATGATGGTCTGTCTTATGAAACAACAGAAGAAATTCAGAAGTCTTTGAACTTTTTGGATCACCGATTAGAAAATGTCATTGCCTATACGGTTAAGGAAAATAGAAATCTATTTTTTGAAAATACGATTTGTATGATTTATAATCCCGAGACGGAGGAAGTATTTGTAAGTATTCCCAAAGGACGTTGGAAGGTATATGTTAATGGAGAGAAAGCCGGAACAGAAGTTTTAGATACGGTTAAAGGTGGAACTACGGTCAATATACCGGATACATCCGCATTGGTAATGGTAAGCACTTCAATGAAAACGAGTGCATTATGTGCCTGTGTAGGTGTAGTTGCGGGCGTTTTGGCAGTATTCCTTATAGTTGTAGTAGCACGGAAAAGGAGAAAGAAGAATGAATGTGGCAGTAACTATTAATGATAAATATTTTTATCCTCTTTATATTATGTTGAATACTTTGTTTGCACAGCATAAAGGAATAGAAATACAGGTTTTTTTGATTCATTCCAGAGTCAGTGAAAAGAACCGGAAACTATTAGCAGGTTTGTGCAGGAAGCATGGAGGAAAATTAATAGAAATTTTTGTTTCAGAGGATGAGTTTGCAGATGCACCAAGTTTTTCTTATTTTTCAAAAGAGATGTATTACAGAATCCTGGCTGCTAAGCTTTTACCGGAAACAGTTGAAAGAGTGCTTTATTTGGATCCGGATTTGATTGTTACAGATAGTTTGCTGGAGTTTTATAATATGCCGCTTAAGAATTGCTTCTTCGCAGGTGTTCGGGACAGATTACAGGATAAGAGGACGAATCCATACTGGAAAGAATTAGGATTTAAGGGAGAGAATTGTTATATTAATTCCGGTGTGCTTCTTTGCAATTTAACGCTTCTTAGAAAAGAACAGAATATCCAGGATATTTATGATATGCTAAAAGAGCAGGGAGAAAAGTTGAAATATCCGGATCAGGATATTATCAATGTACTTTATGAGGGAAAGATTGCAGTAGTTGCAGACCGATATAATTTAAATCCTAATATCCTGTATTTTTGGGAATATATATGCTATAATTTTGCTCCGTGGGTTGTAAAAAAGCCAGCCATTATTCATTATATGGGAGAGGGAAAACCTTGGAGGGTCAGTTACAAGGGTGGATTATACCATTATTACTGGAAGGAAGAAAGGAAGTACAATCCGAAAAAAAAGTGGCATATGTTTTTCCGTAGTTTAAAAATTCCATATCTGATGATAACTTCGGGGCTGGTATTTTTTAAATATTTAGGAGAGCACATCAAAGAGAAATTCATTAAATAAAATAAGCGAGAAATCAGTATGAAAACATGGGAAAAGAATATTCGAAAAGTAGTACCATACAGTTTCTTATAATATGAAGCTTTACCTTTATTATATGATTGGGTTTGTTTTAGTGATATTGACTGCATCAGTGCCCTTATATAAGAATAATAAATTGGATGTCTTAGGATAAAAAATTTGTTATTGATATAATAGAATTTGGTTGAGCAGTACCGGCTGTTTATAATAGGCTGATTAGGGGAAATTTGGAGGTGGCGGAATGGGAACATATTTAAACCCGGACAATGTTTTGTTTCATAAATGTCTGAATTCAAAAATATATGTGGATAAGACGGAATTGATAAGATGTACGAACAAATTACTGGATACTGAGAACAATCTGATTTGCGTAAGCCGTCCAAGAAGATTTGGCAAGTCCATGGCACTTAAAATGCTTGCGGCATACTATTCGAAGGGCTGTGATTCGCTAAATATGTTTGAAAATCTTAAAATCGGTCAGGACACCTCGTTTGAAAAGGGGCTTAACCAATATGATGTGTTGCTTATTGACATGCAGGGCGTGATTGGCAGTGCCATGACAGAAGCGCAGGCGCAACAGGAGCTTGCTGAATTTTACAAAAGGTTGCCACATATGAGTGATTATGAAACGGAAAAAATAAAGCATCCCATGCTCGAGGCAGTGCAGCAGAGACTGATTAGGGATATCCGTGAAAATGAAGAGTATGCCGGATATATACCTGAGGATGAAACATTCCTGGGGAATGCACTGCAGGCGGTCTATAAGCATACAGGGAATCGGTTTATCCTGCTGATTGATGAATGGGACTGTATTTTCAGAAATTATGAGGATGACAGGCTGCTGCAGGATAAATACATTCACTGGCTCAGAGACATGTTCAAAAATATGGAGCTTTTGCCGGCATACGCCCTTGTTTACATTACGGGCATCCTGCCGGTTAAGAGGTACGGGACTCAGTCAGCCCTTAACAATTTTATGGAATATACCTTTTTAAGTCCGATGAAAATGGCAGAGTTCGCAGGGTTTACGGAGGAAGAGGTAAAGAACCTGTGTGGGGAATACGGCGTGGATTTTGAGGAGATGAGCAGATGGTATAACGGCTACTCATTTAAAAATGTGGAAAGAATCTACAATCCCCGTTCCGTGGTGTGTGCCATAGAAAATGAGGAGTTTGGTAATTTCTGGACGTCAACCGGCACCTATGAATCTGTAAAGAAACCGATTGAGATGAATTTTGACGGATTGAGGGAAAAAGTCATCACCATGCTTGGAAACGGAAGGTGCAGAGTGGATACTGGTATGTTTAATAATACCATGACCAGTCTTGAAAGTGCGGATGATGTCCTGACGTTGTTGATTCATTTGGGGTATTTGGGGTACGATGCCGGGAAAAAGGAGGTATATATTCCGAACAGGGAAATACGGGATGAATTTGTCAGGGCGATCAAAGGCGATAAATGGACACTGACCTTTGAAGCGATATCACGCTCAGAGGAGCTTTTGGAAACAACTATTGCGGGAGATGAGGAAACTGTAGCAGCGTGTATTGAAAAAGTACACGAAGACAATACAGCCATTCTTACCTATAACAATGAAAATGCATTAAGCTGTATCATACAGATAGCATACTATCAGGCGCAGGATGAATATATGCTTGTAAGGGAAATGCCTGCCGGAAAAGGTTTTTGCGATATTGCATTTATTCCGAGGACAGGTGTGGATAAACCTGCCATGGTTGTAGAGCTTAAGTGGAATCAGGATGTCATGACTGCCATAGACCAGATAAGGGATAGAAATTACAGCGGCATATTCCAGAAGTATTTCGGGGAAGTGCTGCTTGTGGGCATCAGCTATGACAAAGACAGTAAAGGCAAAAAGCATTACTGTAAGATTGAGCGGATCCGAAAAAAGCAGTAAAGCAGATAAAAGCTATGTTGACGCTGAATAACCTCAACAATGACAAGCACTTCTGTCTAAACAGCCACATCAATGCTGCCCCCTTCAGGCATAACCGGGGGCTCCGGTGCCGAAACAGGCATTTCAACCCCAGAAATCTCTAAAGAGACGTTGCCCTCATTATAGCCGGAACTGCTGCTAGAGACAGCTTCTTTTTCTCTTTGCAGCTTGTTGAACAGGGCTTTCAAATATTTCATATCTGCTTCCACGATATCTTTAAGCTCGTCAGACCGGTGCTTTTTCTTAAGGCGTTCCAAATCTTCGGCGTTCATATTTTTATGTGCCGTTCCGATCAGCTCGTCTGACAGCTCACTAAGGCCAGTATCTTTCATTATTTCTTTCATGGTTTCTTCCATGCGCCTTTGAAGTTCGGCCATTAACCGCTTTAATTCCTCTTCATTCAATTCAGGTGTTTTTTGATCTGCCTGATTCTCAGGGTTGGCAATGCCGTTTTCCCTTTCGTTTTCCTGACAGGAACCATGCTGCCGTGCATCTTCCTCCTCCTGCAGGTGTTTCATGCGTTTTTTGGCTATACGCTCCATTTTTTTTGCGTGAATGATTGCAAGTTCTATTTCTTTATCGTCAAATTCACCACTTTTCAGTTTACGCTGAAGTATTCCGATGGTGTTGCGGGCAGTAACAAGTGCCTTGCCGGCGCTGCCCACTGTAGTGGCCTTTAATATTTTAGATGAAACCTGCTTGAAATTGTACTGCAGACGTTTTGGTTTTTTCTTGACAGGCTTTGTAATTCGGATTCTGCCTGCAATACTTCCGTCCAAATTTTTAATGATATATTCTTTTACATTTGAATTGTTTGAATAAATTCCGATTCCCATAACCATCATCCTCCCTGATACCGGTAGTTTGTTGTTTTTCTGCTTTGACGGTAATTCCGTTTGCCGTTATAACAAAGCTATATTTATTATATCGGCAGATTAGAGTGAAGATTTAAGCTAAGGAACTGTTAAGAAATAACTTTTAATATTGCTTGTCTTTTTCTATGATAGCACTACTCAAAGAAAAATCCTGCGCACTATTTAAAAATTATTTCTTAACAGTTCCTTAGGAACCTATGTTAAACTTTCGAATTGTAAGAATTTCTTCACTTTTTTGTATATTATTTTGAAAAAATTATTTTATATGATAAGAACTGGAAATACAGTTGACCTCCTTGCGTATTTCCAGCATCTGACGTATAGTTACGAATATAAAATGAAAGAGGGAGAGAAGAGGAATTAATATGAAGGATCAAATGACAATTTTAGTATGTGATGATGACAAAGAAATTGTGGAGGCAATCTCCATTTATTTGAAGCAGGAAGGGTATAATGTTGTGCCGGCATATGATGGCAGGGAGGCATTAGATGCAGTTAAGGATAACAAAATCCATTTAATTATCTTAGATATTATGATGCCGGAGCTTGATGGAATCCATGCACTGATGAAGCTTAGGGAGGAAAGCTCTATTCCGGTGATTTTGCTGTCTGCGAAGTCAGAGGATGTGGATAAGATTTTGGGATTAAATGTAGGCGCTGATGATTATGTGACAAAACCATTTAATCCATTAGAGTTAGTTGCGAGGGTAAAATCCCAGATTAGACGATACACCAGACTGGGAGGAATGGAGACGGAGAATTCCAATATTCTTGTAAATGGTGCCATAACCTTAGACCGGGAGCAGAGGATTGTGACGGTGGATGGGGAAAATGTGAAGCTTACCCCAACGGAGTTTAAAATTATGCAGCTGCTTATGGAAAATGTGGGAGTGGTTTTTTCCTCCTCCCAGATATATGAGCGCATTTGGGAGGAGGATGCTTTTGCAGCTGATAACATTGTTTCCGTACATATCAGAAGAATAAGGGAAAAAATTGAG
>JAIDHZ010000139.1 GCA_029052995.1 Lachnospiraceae bacterium
GCACCAATCTTATCCTGCACAATACATGACATACTTGGTGTTGCACGTTCCGGAGAAAGTGTTGCAAGTATAATCAAATCAATATCCTTGGGATCGATTCCTGCATTGTCAATAGCAGCAAGTGCTGCTTCTGTAGCCATTTCAGAAGTTGTTTCTAATTCTGCAATGTGACGCTCTACAATTCCCGTATGCTCACGAATCCACTCGTCATTGGTCTTAACCATCTTTGCCAGCTCATTATTGTCAATAATAGTTTGTGGCAAAAAACTCCCTGTTCCAATAATTCCTGTCGCCATAATACCCTCAACTTTCTTTTTTTCTATTAATGGACATTTCCTATAAAAAATGTCTATTATCTACAAAAAAATAATATCTGAATTTCCTGCTTTTGTCAATCTAATATTTTACTTATTTGCTAAAGAGTCCTCCGTGCCATCTGATTCAATAAGCGCAAGCCTTTCTTTTATATCTTTAATACGGACATTAAGTGTATCAATTTGTTTCACAAAAGCATCAACCGCCTCGTCAATGTCTTCTCCCTGTTTTCTTGCAATATATATATCCATTCCTATCTGTGTAAATAATTTGTTTTTATCATTATTATACCCACGGATTTTACTTTTTAATTCATTTATTGTTGCAAGGCGCTTTCCTGTATCCTTTGCCTTTTCCATTGCATTTGATGACGTCTCTTTTACCTTATCAAAAAAATCATTAAATCCCATTTCTTCTCCTTTTCTTTTTTTAAAAATAAACTACTTCCTCTTCCGGCTTTGCCGCCTTCTCGATTTTTTGTGCATACAACACCGGACCATCGCCTTCAAACTCTTCATAATATTCGCATTTTACTTTTGCTGTGACAGTCACCCATTCACGCTCCTTTAAATTGGGAGCTTCCAAGGTGACACACTTAAAGCCAAGAAATGTAATATCATCTGCACAACATGTCATTGCAAATCTTCCCGGTACAAAAGCCATTCCCTTATACTGCGGGGGACGATACACCTGTCCTTTAAATTTCACTACACGGTCAATATATTTTGTAACATTATCAGATGCATCAATATAAAAAATACCATAGTCGTCATCCTCTATTTCAATAACATCTGCATCCATATCATATGGAATCTCAATCTCACCATTATCCACCTGTGCCTGGCCATTCACATTTTCAAATACAATCTGCGCACGACGGTTTAATGTCTTAACAGCCATGCGCATTGTATTAATATCAGAATCATCCGTGCAGCGGTTAAATACCACCATATCCGCATTTTGAATATGCTCTGCCATCAGGGATTTCATATTATTGTTGTAGACAGTAAACGTTGCGGCATCAATGAGTGTAATGACCTGAACAACCGTCCAACCCTTTGGCACCCTGATATTAAATAATTTGTCCAGCTGCCACATCCCATTATATTCAATCAAAACCTGCTCAGGATTATATTCGTCCTGCAAATCAAGAAGATTTTCCGTGTTAATATCCTTTTCCTCAAGATAGACAACGGAAATATTGCGCTTGTTAAGCTCTGCCTCATTATACTC
>JAIDHZ010000014.1 GCA_029052995.1 Lachnospiraceae bacterium
GCTTATAATATTTCCATTTTTTAGTAGTCGCCGCAACAAAGTAAAATAGTAACATAAAGGCGGCGACAATCATAATTAAAATAATAAGTATCTTCATGGCACACCTCTTGTCGAATTATAACATATTTACCTGGCATCTGTCACTAAAAAATCTTCAAGAATAAATTTTGTTTTCTGTGGCAAAAAAGCCGAAGACTTCCCTTAACGAAAGCCTCCGGCTCTGACATTATGCTTTTCCTCTATCCCTCAAAAGGAATAACTGCTCCATCATAGGTTTCATTGATATAGTTCTGAATCTCCACGGATTTTAACGCATCAACTAATGCCTTAATTGCCTCACTGTTTTCATTTCCCTCTTTTACACCGATAATGTTTACATATGTTTTAGCCGCCTCGGAATCAGACTTCTCATAGGCAAGGGCATCCTTTGCAACGGAAAATCCTGCACCTAACGCATAGTTACCATTCAAGACAACAAATGAGTTTTCTCCTACCACTCTTGCCACCTGCGCTGCCTCTAACTCCACAATCTCAATATTATGCGGATTTTCAGCGATATCATTTACGGTTGCCTCCAAACCGGCACCTTCCTTTAATGTAATTATTCCATTATCCTGCAACAACAGCAACGCTCTCGCTTCATTTGTTGTATCATTCGGTACTGCAATCGTATCACCGTCTGCGATATCGTCCAGACTGCTCTTTGTACCCGGATAGATACCAAACGGTTCATAATGGATACCACCGGCATTTACAATATGTGTTCCCTTTTCCTCATTGAAACTGTCCAGATATGGTATGTGCTGGAAATAATTTGCATCATATTCTCCGCTTTCAACCACTTCATTTGGCTGTATATAATCTTCAAATTCCGTAACCTGTAAATCATATCCCTGCTCTGCCAGAATATCCTTTGCTTTTGCTAAAATCTCTGCATGGGGCGTTGGTGATGCCGCAACTGTAATCACCTGTGTTTCCGTATTTGCTTCTTCAGATGGCTCCTGCTGTGTATTCTCCATAGCCTCATTTGTAGTTGCCTCATCCTTTACAGTTTCTCCTGCACCACCGCCGCAGCCGATTAAAACTCCTGTCACTAAAACTCCTGCTACCAATAATGATAATAATTTCTTTTTCATAATCCTTTTCCTCTCTGTTATTTTTTTATTTTCTTTTATCTAATTTAGCTGCCAAAAACATTCCCACAGACTGGAAAATCTGAACCAGCACAATTAACAAAATAACCGTTGTAATCATAATACCGGTCTGCCACCTGTAATATCCATACCTTACTGCAATATCACCAAGACCTCCACCTCCAACGGTTCCCGCCATAGCAGAATATCCCAGTATCGTTCCGATTGCAATGGTAACTCCGGTAATCAGTGAAGTCCTCGCTTCCACCAGCATAACCTTAATAATAATCCGGCCGTTTCCGGCTCCCATGGAGCGTGCCGCCTCAATCACTCCTGTGTCTACCTCCTTCACAGAGGATTCCACCATTCTCGCAATAAATGGTATTGCCGCCACCACCAACGGAACAATTGTTGCCGTAGAACCGGTGCTCTTTCCCACAATCGCTCTTGTAAACGGTATCAGTAAAATCAGCAATATCAGAAACGGAATACTTCTGACAATGTTTGCAATGACGTCCATTATCTTATATAACACGGGATTGGGCGAAAGACCTTCCTTATCTGACACCGCCAGCAACACTCCCATCGGAAGTCCAAACAAATATCCAAATGCAGTAGATAACAGCGTCATATATAAGGTTTCACCGATTCCCTTGCCTATCATCTGCACTACTTCAGGTGTCCACATACTCTATCGCCTCCTCTATTTCAATTCCATGCTCCCTCAGGTATGTTTTCATGGAATCCTTTTTTGTACTATCCTTCTTAAACTCCAGTATCATATCGCCCTTGGCAACTCCTCCTACATTTTTAGTAGAGGCCTTTAATATGTTCACCGGTTCCTCAAAGGTCAAAATGAGATTTGCAATTACAGGCTCAAATGCAGAGTTTTCTGAAAAGGTAATCCTGACACGCTCCCCATGCTTAATTCGATATTCCGTCGCCAACAGTTTCCCATCAGATTGCACATCAATATCCTGTATAATTAGTTCCTTTGCAACCTTCGACTTAGGGTGGCTGAACACATCTGCGACCAGTCCGGTTTCTACCACCTCGCCCTCTTTCATAATCGCCACATGGGTACATATTTCACGAACTACCGACATCTGATGAGTAATGATAACAATCGTAATGCCAAAACGTTCATTGATACTTTTGAGCAGTTCTAAAATGGAAGACGTTGTACGGGGATCTAAGGCGCTGGTTGCTTCATCGCAGAGCAATATTTTCGGATTGCAGGCCAATGCCCTTGCAATCGCAACCCTCTGCTTCTGTCCGCCCGATAGCTGCGCTGGAAAAGCGTCTTTCTTATCGGAAAGTCCTACCAGTTCTAAAAGCTCCTGGGCTTTCTTCCTCGCCTCCTTTTTCTTCATTTTTTTGATATATAGTGGAAAACACACATTTTCTAAAACAGATTTCTGCATTAGCAGATTAAAATGCTGGAATATCATTGCAATGCTTTCTCTTTGTTTTTGTAATTCCTTCTTGGAATAATCTCCCAACGATTTTCCTTCAATTAAGACCTCACCCTCAGTCGGTTGCTCCAAGAAGTTCATACATCGGACCAGTGTACTTTTTCCCGCTCCGGACATTCCGATAATACCATATATATCGCTCTTACCGACAGCTATATTGATATTTTTTAGCGCTTCCACCGTTCCATCCTTGACTGAAAAATTCTTAGACAGATTCTTAATTATAATCTCTGACATGACTACTCCTTTCCTTCGTTTTTGCCTTACCTCTTGGCGATTTATATCATATCATTCTGATAGGAATATGTAAAATATATAAATAATATAGCTGGTTATAGGAGAAAACTATAACCAGCTATATTTAGCAATCGGGTTAATACCGAATCTTTTCTGAATAAAGGCACAGAAAGCGTAAGTGCTTCCTGTAACACCCTTGAAACATTAATTCCAGCATGTTCAGCTTCATAATTAAGCCAACTTGGAAGTGCTACATTTCTTCGGACAGTTTTTGTATCAACTTTTTTCTGTACTCGGAAAAATCAACATCCTCTGTATTCCACTATACTTTTTCAATAACAGCTACAAAAGTATCTCTCTCCGTAAAAATTTCAATATAAAGAACACATACTAAAAATGGATGTTCAGATCCGCCATTTGTATTTAATATAAAAGTTGGATAAACCTGTTTCATATAATTCACTCCCTATTATTAGTATGAATCCCCTATGGATTTACACTACTCTCAAACTACGTAATCGTATAGGTAATAAAACGTCTGGTTTGAATCCCCTATGGATTTACACTACTCTCAAACGGAATTGCAAGCTACTGGATAAGGAGGTTTGTTTGAATCCCCTATGGATTTACACTACTCTCAAACATATTCTTGCAGTTGCTGACATAGACGAAAGTTTGAATCCCCTATGGATTTACACTACTCTCAAACCAATTACAGTGGCATCCAGTACAGTGCCAGTTTGAATCCCCTATGGATTTACACTACTCTCAAACTATTGCATATAAGGAAAATTCTGATGGTAGTTTGAATCCCCTATGGATTTACACTACTCTCAAACCTTTTCTTCTTGATATTCTTGATAATTCAGTTTGAATCCCCTATGGATTTACACTACTCTCAAACAAAACATTTTCTATATCAGCAACAAATTGGTTTGAATCCCCTATGGATTTACACTACTCTCAAACGACATTCTTTGTATGTGCAACAATAATAGGTTTGAATCCCCTATGGATTTACACTACTCTCAAACCTTCTTTCTTTGAGAAAATCATTTACATCTGTTTGAATCCCCTATGGATTTACACTACTCTCAAACGACCTATTTATCACGGCAAATGATTCTTTGTTTGAATCCCCTATGGATTTACAC
>JAIDHZ010000140.1 GCA_029052995.1 Lachnospiraceae bacterium
CATAAAGAGCATCCTTTGTTATCATAAACATGTTGGTAAATTTGTAATAATTTTGTAACAATTCACAAGATTAAAAAAAGAGGTATATTATGAAGAAGAATATAGCAAGAATTTCTGTGCTTGCAGTAGCGTCATTATCATTAATGCTTGGTGGAACTTCCTATAATGTAAGTATTAAAGAACAAGTGAGTAAGACACCTACTATTATTAGTAAAGCTATTGAAAATAATGCCACAGAATCGAAAGAGCTTGCAAAAGGCGTAGTAGTTAAGGATGTTGCAGAAGCAACAGAAGTAAAAAAGGAAGAACAGCCTGTAGCAGAGGAAGTTACAACTGAATCCTCAGAGGAAGAGAAGGTTGAGGTTGAGGAGAAGGCTGCAAAAGTAGAAAGCAATCAGGTGGTTGCAAACATTGACAGCTACTTGAATATTCGTGAAGAGGCATCAGAAGATGCTGAGGTGGTTGGAAAGTTCTATACAGGAAATGTAGGGACTATTGTAGAAAAAGGTGACCAGTGGTCACTGGTTTCATCAGGTAATGCATACGGATATGTGAACAATGATTATCTGTTATTCGGATCTGATGCAGAAGAATACATAGAGAATAATTGTGACCAGATTGCAAAGGTTACGGCAGAGACATTGAATGTTCGTGCTGAAGAGTCTACAGATAGCAGTGTAGTTAAACAGGCAGATGAGGGCAGTGCGTTTACTATTCTTGGTAAGGAAGGTGACTGGATTAAGGTTGCTGCTTCTGAGGAAGAAGTTGGATATGTTTCGAAGGATTATGTATATGTAGATTATGTATATGAAACGGCAGTAACAATTGAGGAGGAAAATGCTGCAGAAGCGGAGGCTTTGGCAGAAGCAGAGGAGGTTGCTGCACAAGAGCAAGAACAGGTTCAGGAAACGGAACAAAATAATACTGAACAGCAGCAGGCATCGAATGATAATAGTCAGGAGAAGCCTCAGAATGAAAAGAAGAAAGAAGAAACAATCACTTCTACAGATGTTGATGTTGCAGATGGAGGTTCCAATTCAGAAACAGTACAGCAGGAATCTACGAGTTCGAGCGGACAAGCAATTGCTGATTATGCAGTACAGTTTGTTGGTAATCCATATGTATACGGTGGGACAAGCTTGACAAATGGAGCAGATTGTTCAGGATTTGTACAGTCAGTGTATAAGCATTTTGGTTATTCATTGCCTAGAGTTGCATCTGATCAGGCTGGTGCAGGAAGAGCTGTAAAGACAAGCAATTTGCAGCCTGGTGATTTGTTGTTCTATCATGGATTTGGTCATGTGGCAATTTATATTGGCGGTGGACAAGTAGTGCATGCAAGTAATGAAGCAACCGGAATTAAGATTTCAAAATATAATTATTCTTCAATTGATAAAGCTGTAAGAATTGTAGATTAGTGAATTAATAATGGATATATAACCTGTCGACAAATGTCGGCAGGTTTTTCATATTTTGCATAAAAAATGAAAAAAAACCGTTTCTCTTTTATACATATTGTGATATAATAATTAACAGACTGTGGATGAATTTTCCAATTTATCCAAGTACAACTATCAAAAACTTAGGAGGTATGAAAACAAATGGCAAAATGGGTTTATATGTTCAGTGAAGGTGACATGAGCATGAGAAATCTGCTTGGTGGTAAGGGGGCTAACCTTGCCGAGATGACCGACATTGGTCTTCCGGTACCACAGGGATTCACGATTACAACAGAGGCTTGTACCCAGTATTATGAGGATGGTCGTAAGATTAATGACGAGATTATGGCGCAGACTATGGAAGGCGTTAAGAAAATGGAGGAAATCAACGGCAAGAAGTTTGGTGACCTTCAAAATCCGTTATTGGTATCTGTTCGTTCAGGTGCCCGTGCATCTATGCCGGGAATGATGGATACAATCCTGAACTTAGGTTTAAATGACGAAGTGGTTGATGCTATGATTGCCGGTAACCCGGATCCTGCATTTAAGCGTTTTGTATATGATTCTTACAGACGTTTTATCCAGATGTTCTCTGATGTTGTTATGGAGGTTGGTAAGAAGTATTTCGAGCAGCTTATCGACAAGATGAAAGAAGAGAAGGGTGTTGAGTTTGATGTAGAGCTTACTGCTGATGATTTGAAAGAATTAGCAGAGCAGTTTAAGGCTGAGTACAAGAACCAGTTGGGAACAGATTTCCCTTCAGATCCTGTAGAGCAGTTAAAGCTTGCAATTGAGGCTGTATTCCGTTCATGGGACAACCCTCGTGCTAACGTTTACAGAAGAGATAATGATATCCCTTATTCATGGGGAACTGCAGTTAATGTAATGCCTATGGTATTTGGTAACCTGAATAATGAGTCCGGTACCGGTGTTGCATTTACACGTGATCCTGCTACTGGTGAGAAGAAGCTTATGGGTGAGTTCCTTAAGAATGCACAGGGCGAGGATGTAGTTGCAGGTGTTCGTACACCGATGCCTATTGCACAGATGGAGCAGGAATTCCCGGAGGCATACAAAGAGTTTATTCAGGTTTGTGAGACTCTTGAGAACCACTACCATGATATGCAGGATATGGAGTTTACCGTAGAGAACAAAAAGCTTTATATGCTTCAGTGTCGTAATGGTAAGAGAACAGCTCCAGCAGCTCTTAAGATTGCCTGTGACCTTGTTGACGAAGGACATAAGACAGAGGAAGAAGCTGTTGCTATGATTGATCCACGAAATTTGGATACACTTCTTCATCCTCAGTTTGATGCAGAGGCATTAAAGGCTGCTACACCACTTGGCAAGGGTCTTGGAGCAAGTCCGGGTGCAGCTTGTGGTAAGGTTGTATTTACTGCTGACGATGCAGTTGCATGGAAAGAAAAAGGAGACAGGGTAGTTTTAGTTCGTCTTGAGACTTCTCCTGAAGATATTACAGGTATGAAGGCTTCTCAGGGTATCTTAACTGTTCGTGGTGGTATGACATCACATGCTGCCGTTGTTGCCCGTGGTATGGGTACATGCTGTGTGTCCGGTTGTGGCGATATCATAATGGATGAGGAGAACAAGCAGTTCACATTAGCCGGTAAAACCTTCAAAGAGGGAGATTATATCTCAATTGACGGTACAACAGGTAACATTTATGAGGGAGATATTAAGACAGTTGACGCACAGATTGCCGGTGAGTTCGGCCGTGTTATGTCTTGGGCTGACAAGTATAGAAAGTTAAAGGTTCGTACTAATGCAGATACACCTGCAGATACAGCAAAGGCTGTTGAGTTAGGTGCTGAGGGTATCGGTCTTTGCCGTACAGAGCATATGTTCTTTGGTGAGGACAGAATTCCTAAGTTCCGCCGTATGATTCTTTCTGACACTGTTGAGCAGAGAGAAGAGGCATTAAAGGCAATTGGTGAGTTCCAGAAGTCTGACTTTAAGGAGATGTATAAGGTACTTGAAGGAAAGCCAATGGTAGTTCGTTTCTTAGACCCTCCGCTTCATGAGTTCGTTCCGACAGAGGAAGAGGATATTAAGGCATTGGCTTCTGATATGGGAATCACTGTTGAGGAGGTTAAGGCAAAATGTGATGCACTTCACGAGTTTAACCCGATGATGGGTCATCGTGGATGTCGTCTTACTGTGACCTATCCGGAAATCGCTAAGATGCAGACAAGAGCTGTTATGGAGGCTGCGATTGAAGTAGCTGAGGAGACCGGTAAGGATATTGTTCCTGAGATTATGATACCGTTAGTTGGCGAGGAGAAGGAGCTTAAGTTTGTTAAGGATGTTGTTGTAGAGACAGCAGACGCAGTGAAGAAGGAAAAGAATTCCGATATCAAGTATCAGGTAGGTACGATGATCGAGATTCCGAGAGCTGCCCTTACCGCAGACCAGATTGCAAAACATGCTGAGTTCTTCTGCTTCGGCACTAATGACTTAACACAGATGACCTTTGGTTTCTCTCGTGATGATGCCGGTAAGTTCTTGGATTCTTATTATGATACAAAGATTTATGAGAACGATCCATTTGCTAAGTTAGATCAGACCGGTGTTGGCCAGTTGATTCAGACTGCAGTAGAGAAGGGACGTTCTGCTCGTCCTGACCTTGAGCTTGGTATTTGTGGTGAGCACGGTGGAGATCCGTCTTCTATCGAGTTCTGCCACAAGGTAGGTCTTGACTATGTATCCTGCTCACCGTTCCGTGTACCGATTGCACGTCTGGCTGCTGCTCAGGCTGCTATCAACGATAAGTAAGAGCGGTTGGAGAAGCTGTTACGAAGCACTATCCATTTCCATGAGATTTGCAAAAACAAATTCCATAAGAAAGGATAGTTGAAATAACAGAAAAGTTATAAAAAGTAATAGATAGACCTTGTAGGGGAAAGGAATTTCCTTTACAGGGTCTTTTTTTGTGTAAACAGGCATGGATCAGAAAAACCTTAAAATAAAGGATTTTGAAAGATATATGGATAGTGGATAGGTTCATTTTATAAAAATGTGTATAAGAAAATACATAAGAAAGATGAAATATGAAGAAACACATCACCTAATATTCTGCATAATATAGTTATGAGGAATATGTTAGCCGGAATAAGCTTTAACAGGGTAAATATGTTTCGGCAGGAGTGAAATGTGATAGATTGGTTTGTTCATTTGCATCCGGTATGGCAGGGGTTTTTGGCCACTTTGTTTACTTATAGCGTAACCATGTTAGGGGCATCCCTGGTGTTCTTTTTTAAATCTGTGAACCGAAAACTTATGGATGTCATGATGGGATTTGCGGCGGGAGTTATGATTGCGGCATCTTATTGGTCGTTGTTAAGCCCGGCAATCGAGCTTTCAAGAGAACTTGGGGAGAATCCTGTATTCCATGCATCAGTGGGTTTTGTCTGTGGGGGTGCATTCCTTATGCTTTCGGACATATTGTTAAACAGAAGAAAATGCTGTAAGGCGAAAGGAGAGGGATGGCTTAGATGTATTCTTATTACAACAGCAGTGACCATGCATAATATTCCGGAAGGGCTTGCTGTCGGTGTTGCTTTCGGGTCTGCGGCGGTTTCAGATGGAGGTACTTCACTTGTGGGAGCAGTTATGCTGGCAGTTGGAATCGGCATACAGAATTTTCCGGAGGGAACCTGTGTTGCCATGCCTCTTAGAAGAGAGGGTGCAAGCCGGTGGAAAAGCTTTTTTATAGGGCAGCTTTCCGGGATTGTGGAGCCGGCTGCCGGGGTAATTGGTGTACTCTTTGCCTTAAAGGTACAGCTTATCCTGCCGTTTGTATTATCCTTTTCTGCCGGGGCAATGATTTCTGTAGTCTGTTCGGAATTGATACCGGAATCCTTCAGGGACAATAAGAATCTGGCTACCGTAGGAGTTATGGCGGGATTTGTGGTTATGATGGTTTTGGATGTTTTACTGGGATGAAGAAGTTCCTGCATATATTTGTTTTGATATATGTAGAAGATTTTAATTATGGAAAAAAAGGAATGTGATGGTTTTACCGTTTTATTCTGTGGATGGTAATTTCTGTGTTATTTTTCTATTATTGATTGTGTTTTTAAAATCAGTATGGTATGCTGAAAAACAGGCAGGTATTAAGTATACCGGAAGCGGTAGCAGTTAGACTGTCATATAATAAACAAATATAATAAGCTATGGTTTAGAGGAAATTTGGAGAATGATATGAAAGCTGGGAAGAATATAAAAAAAAGAGTGTTTGATATAATACAAATAGGGACAAGGATAGATATACCAAGCAGAATGTTTGATTTCTTTATTGTGTGCGTTATAATCATGAGTATAAGTGTGACTTTTTTACAGACATTTAGTTCAATGCACTGTTATTCCTCAATTTTGAATGGTATTGAGCTGACAACGATTATCGTGTTCATTATAGAGTACCTGCTGCGGTTATGGACATCAGGACTTCTTTACCCTGATGAGAAAGGGCTTCATGCTGTGAGAAAGTTTGTATTTTCATTTTATGGTATTGTTGACCTTATGACAATCATATCCTATTTTGCACCCTTGTATTCTAACGGAATTGTTGCACTGCGAATGATACGTGTTATTCGGATTATGAGGTTGTTTCGTGTTAATCAAAGCTTTGATGCATTTAACATTGTAGCGGGAGTTATTCTTGAAAAGAAGAAACAACTGTTGTCATCTATATCTATGATTGCAATGATTATGCTTGGGGCATCCTTGTGTATGTATGGATTTGAACATGATGTACAGCCAAATGTGTTTGAAAATGCATTTTCTGGAATCTGGTGGGCAATGTCTACCGTGCTTACAGTCGGTTATGGTGATATTTATCCAATAACGGTGGGCGGTAAAATCGTAGCGATTCTAATTGCGCTACTGGGAGTATGCGCAGTCGCAATACCAACAGGTGTTATAAGTGCCGGATTTGTGGAATATTATGCAAGGCTTAGGGATGATACAAACAGTCTGTTGGGAAGTGATGTGATATCCATGTTGGAAAAGCAGGCGAAGAAGAGAAAAATGTCTGTGAATGAATATATGCTGTATCTTCTGTGTAAGGATAAGGGATAAATCGGGTATAAATATAAAGTGGAATTAAAAGACGGGGAAATCCTTTCCCCGATATTTTTCCTTATACTGCAAGTCGTAAATGGCGGTAATTTTGTAAATCATGTCTCCGGTTCCGGAATAAACAAAAAAATCAAACTTTTTCCCAAAAATATACGAATATATTTATAGAATTTGCAACAAGACATATTTGCAACTACAAAGGGAACAGAAAAATGTCTGATAAAAGAGAGAGCAGGCTTATCCGAAGGGTAAGAAAAAAGCAGGATAAAAAAGCTGCTGAAGAGCTGATTAAAAATTATTATAAGGAAATTTATGTGTATGTATTCCGACAGACTGGTGACAAGGAAACTGCAATGGATATAACCCAAGATATATTTTTAGGGATGCTTTTGAGTATATGGAGTTATGACGAAGCCAAATCAGGATTTCGGACATGGCTTTACCATATTGCAGTCCATAAGGTTGCAGATTATTACAGGAACAGGGCAAATACAGTAAATCACAATGCAGGCAGATTGTGGCAGACAAATGCAGAGCCGGACTGCGCCGACGGACTGTGGCAGCTGGATGCTCCAACAGATGAAAATGTGGAACAGCAGGCAATAAACGGTGAACTGGCAAGGCAGATTTTTATAATACTGCGGGAGGAAGACATGATATTGGAAGAACTGTTCAGACTGAAATTTTATAGTGAATGTACATTTACAGAGATTGCGGAGATTTTAAATCTTCCGGAATCCACCGTAAAGACAAAATATTATACAACTTTAAAAAAACTGCGAAAGGAGCTTGAATAAATGATTATTGAATATCCGACACAGGAAGAAATAAATGCTTCGATTTCAGATGTTACCTGTAAAGCCTATCCAAAGAGGGAAAATGTGTTTTTGTTTTTATGGAAACTGTACCGCAGGGTGGGTTTTATGGATGTTATGCATGGAATGGAGAAAATAATGCTGTTTTTGTCAGCCGCCTATATTTTGGGAACAGGGCTTTTGATGAATAGTGAGGTGGGACTGAATATAAATATATACCTGTTGATTATGATGTCCTCACCCCTGGCTTTTCAGATGCTGCTTGGTCTGTTCCTGATTGAAGGGGTTGAGCAGCGAACATATGAGATTGAAATGTCCTGCCAATATACCACGTATCATCTTTTGATTCTCAGAATGGGAACTGCAGGCTTGTTTTTTGTAATGGTAAATGGAATATTTTTTACATGCTATGGACTGTCGCTAAATACAGGTATTGCAGCTGCCCTGCAGATGGCATTTTTATCAGTCAGTATGTTTTTGCTTTATTTTGCATTATATGTATGGCTGCTGTTAAAAACTGTCTCTTTGCAGGCTCAGTTAGTTTTATATCTGTTTTGGTTATTAGGAGGGGGATTTATACGTTTTGTTCTGCCTGACGCCTTTGAGTATATGACGGTTGGCTTTCCGCTTTTAATTCATGTGGCCATATGGGCTGCCATGCTCATTTTTATTGCAAAGAAAATACCGGATTTTATATATACAAACTGTAGATATAACTTGAATTTAGAATAAGTGAACCTTCAGTATTCCAGAACACAGGGGATGGTTTGAAAATGCGGAAAGTAAAATATAAAAATGCCATAAGGGTCAAACA